>CAMVBD010000141.1 GCA_947165615.1 uncultured Clostridia bacterium
GGTGTTCGCGACGCGCCCGTTCAGGCTTTGAGACACGGCGTAAAGCGTCGCCATCCGAATACGCGGCGGGAGGTTGACGACACTCTGATTGGAAAGCTCCAGTCCATGGATCGCGTTCTTGACGCCCTCGACCGCGTCGTGGATGTCCACAACGTAGTGCCGGATCCCAAGGTGGTTAACAAGCAGATATGCCATGTCGATATCGGTCTGCTCGCCGTTCGGCATCAGGACGCCGACGACCCGGTCGCGCCCGAGCGCCTCCACGCACAAAGCGGCGACGATGGAGGAATCCTTGCCGCCGGAGATCCCGACGACGGCGTTGCAGTCTTTGCCGTTCTTTTCAAAAAAATCCCGGATCCAGGCGACACACCCGTCCTTCACTTTTAAAGCGTCAAACATAGAATCGTTCTCCTTTGCGCAGTTTCGTTTTATTATAGTATATCCGCGGGAAAAATGCAAGATTCCGCTTGTAAAAACCGTAAAAAGCGTGTATGATGGATTTGACAATACCAAAAGGAGTGATCGCTGTGAAGAAGTCTTTTGTGATTCCCGCTCTGCTTGCGGCGCCGGCAGCCGCCGCCCTGTACGCAGTAAAGGAAAAAACGCAGCCCAGAAACGAGGACGCGGCGGATATGGTTCCGATCGGCGGAATGATCCGTTCCGATTCCTATGACTATGCCGCCTTACGGGATAAAAAACTCTCCCTTTCACCGGTTGTAAAACTGATGCAGTTATTGTGGATCTCAACCGCAAAAAAGGACGACTCGAATCACGCGGCGCAGACCGCTCCGGAGGGGATCGCACAGATCCTTGATATTCCTTACATCGACGACGGCACACGCTTTCACAAACTGGACGTCTATTACCCGGAAAACACGACCGGCAAAAAACCCGTCATCATTGATATTCACGGCGGCGGCTGGATGTACGGCGACAAGGAGCTCAACAAACTTTACTGTCTGGCGCTCGCCTCCCGCGGCTATACGGTGTTCAACATCAGTTACCGGCTTGTCCCGGACGTGACGGTCAACGAACAGGTCGGGGACGTAATGGCGGCGCTCGGCTATATTGCGGAACACCTCGGCGAATACCCCGCCGATCCGGACGACGTCTTGCTGACCGGGGACTCCGCGGGCGGGATGCTTGCCGCCTACGCGGCGGCGCTGTCTTCTTCCGATTTTCTTTGCGATATATTCGGAACAAAACGCCCCGGCCTCTCGTTCAAGGCTCTGCTTCTGACCTCTCCCGTCCCGTATATGGACGACAAGGGGTATATGAAAATCTACACCAAAAAAATGTGGGGATCGGACTGCGAAAAGAAAGCGACGCGCGCTTACATGAATTTTGACAGCCTGCTTCCCTATGCCGAGATCCCGAAAACCTGCCTGATCACAAGCGCCGGAGACATTCTCGCCCGCAAACAGACACGCCGCGCTTACAACGATCTTATAAACAAAGGCGTCGCATGCAAACTCATGGATTTCGGCGGCGAACAGGGCAAACAGCTGGAGCACGTCTTTACGGTCATCAATCCGTATAACGCCGTCGGCAGACGGACCATTGACGAGGCGCTGGATTTTCTGCGCTGAAAAAAAATGCGGGAGCATCGCAAAGGATGCTCCCGATTTTTTATCCGTAAAGGATCCTGTTGACCTCCGCCTGCACGGCTTTCGGGTCGTACCCCGCGGCTTTGAGCCGGAGTTTTCGCTCGTCCCCATTGCCCCAGTCGCCGCGAATGACTTCCTCGGCAAGTTCATACAGCGTTTTATCGCCGCTCTTGCCGAAGCCGTTGAGCCCTGCCTGCCGGATGCGATAGGGGAAGTCCGTGTACATATAATCCTGATCGCAGACTTTTCCGGCGACCTTGTTGGAACGGATCAAGTTCGTCTCCCCGCCGTACTGCCACACGCCGAGGACGTCCCGGTACGGATAGGTGCATTCGTCGTTCCACTGCGCGACCCAGTGCGTGTAGTCGAGCAGTTCCGCGTCGTACATATACGCGCGGAAATAATAGGTCGAGGAGTAAATGCCGACAAAGTATCCGCGGTCCTCCAGCGCTTCGCACCAGGCTTTTACCGCGTCCGTCAGCGCCCGCTTGCCGATCCCGATCATCGAGGCGTTTTCCACGTCGATGTAGACCGGAAGTTCAAACTGTTTGCCGACAAGACAGTTCCGGTAAAAATAGTCCGCTTCCCTTCTTGCGGCATCCGCGTCCGTCGCTTTGGAAAACCAATAGACGCCGACCGGCAGCCCGAGCTTTTTGCATTTGTCATAGTTTTTCTGAAAACGGCGGTCCACATACAGGCCGTCGTCTCCCCCGCCCCCTTTGACGATCACAAACCGGACGCCTTCCTTTACGGCTCTGTCCAGATCCAGGTCGCCGTTATGGCGGGAAATATCGATCCCGAATTCTTGCATAGTATTCACCCTTTCATTTCGGATCGGTGTATCATATGCAAGATTTTTGACCTTGTGACAAGCCGTTACCGAAGCACTGCGTGTCCGAACGCCGGCAGATCGACCGAAGACTTTTGATTTCCGTCCAACACGTCCTGATATGCGCGGTCAAGTTCGATCTTATAGTCTTGTTTTGTAAAATTCAGCAGGAATACAAACGGGCCGCGTTTGACGACGCTGACGCCGTCCGGGACCGCAAAGGGGATCTCGCTTCTGACACCGGCAGCATACAGGATCTTTTCGCAGAACGCGTCCGTAAAATCCCCATCGGCCCGGAAGGCGACACAGTAGGCGCGGCCTTTGCCGAATCGGTTGCAGGTGACGGCAGGCGTGCCCGCATAAAACCCGCTGCCGTAGGACCCGAGTGCTTCGGCGCCCTCGGCATGCAAAAGATCGCAGACCGTATTCCCGGCGTAAAGTTTACCGTCAAACCGGACCGATACGCCGTCTCCTTTGGGAATAGAATCGGTCTCTTCCGCCCAAATGCCGAAGACCTCCCTTAAGCCGTCGCCGGGGAAGCCGCCGAGATAGCACAGGTCGTCCCTGTCGACGTTCGCAAACAAATACGTCGAGACAAAGCTTCCGCCGTTTTTCACGTATTCCCGGATCTTTTTTCCGACGCCGTCTTTCAGCATGTAAAGGAAGGGCGCGACGATCAGATCATACCGGGAGAAATCATCGTCCATGGAGATGACGTCGGTCGGGATGCCCCGCTTCCAGAAAGGCTTATGCCAGCGGATGCATTCGCCGCTGTAATCCCGCTCCTCGCTGAAATAGCCGCAGAAGACGTCGACCGCCCAGGAATTCTCCCAGTCGTGGATGATTGCGACGCGGCTTTTTTGACTTGTCCCGACGACGTCCGCGAGTTTTGACAGTTCCTCGCCGAGCGCGGCGGCGTCGCGGAAGACGCGCGTGTTTTCATTTCCGACGTGATCCACGACCGCGCCGTGGAATTTTTCATGCCCGCCGCGGGATTTGCGCCACTGGAAATACTGAACGCTGTCCGCCCCGTGCGCGACGGCCTGCATACCGGACAGCGCCGTTATGCCGCTTTGGGGAATGGGGTTGACCGGCTTCCAGTTGACGATGGAGGGCGTGCTTTCCATCAGGAAGAAGGGCTGTCCGCCCTTCATCGAACGAAAAGCGTCGTGGATAAAGGCGACCGCATTCGCTTCGTCCGTATTGTCGTAATTGTTCCACGTCGGATAGGAATCCCATGAAATCACGTCCAGATGTTTCGCCATCTTCTGATAATCGATGCCGGTGTAAAGACGCATCATATTGGTCGTGACCGGCACGTCGGGCGTCAGTTCCCGCAGCGGCGCGATCTCGTTATCCATAAACGAAATGTGGCTGTCCGAAACAAAGCGCCGCCACGCCAGTTTCAGCGCGGGCACGTGGTTTTCTCCCCGGTATTTCGGAGAAGAGATCTCCTCAAACGAGGAAAGGTCATGGCTCCAAAAGCCGTTCCACCATTTGTAATTCAGTTCGTCGATGTCGTTATGATACTCCTTTTTCAGCCATTCCCGGAACGCCGCCTGGCACAGTTCACAGTGGCATTCGCCGCCGTATTCGTTGGAGACGTGCCACATAAACAATGCAGGATGACCGGCATAGCGCTCGGCCAGTTTCCGGTTGATTTGGCGGACCTTTGCGCGGTAGACGGGAGAAGTCAGGCAATGGTTATGCCGCACGCCGTATTCGTTGCGGACCCCGTTTTCCTCCACGCGCAGCACTTCCGGGTATTGTTTCGCAAGCCATACGGGGCGTGCGCCCGAAGGCGTCGCAAGGATCACTTTTTTGCCGTGCCGGTGTAAAAGATCCATGACTTCGTCGAGCCATGAAAAATCATACTCGCCCTCTCTCGGCTCCAGCCTTGCCCAGGAAAAGATGCCGACGGTCGCGCTGTTTATATGCGCAAGATCCATCAGCCGCATATCCTCCAGCCAGACTTCTTTTGTCCGGATCCATTGATCGGGGTTATAATCTCCGCCGTAAATGATCTCGTTTTGTTTCATAGGTTCTCCTTTCAGATCCGGACGTCTGTTCCGGTCACTTGCTTCAGATGGCGAAGGATCCGTTCCTTCGATTCCTCCGGTTCCCTGGCATATACGTTTTCGGTAAACGGACTTCCGAAAAACTTTTCAGGCGTGGAATACACGCCGCTGCCCCAGCCGTAGGGCTTCCCTTTTTTATCGACGGCATAGACAAAATCGGAAATCAGCACGTAGCACTCCTGCTGCAGCCTTGTGATCACCGTCTCAAAGCCCTTGACGCCGTTTTTGCCGTAATTTCCGAGAGCCTTCAGGTCGGCAGTCCGGATCGGCGCGTTTTCGGCGATGAGATCGAACAGGATCTTGTCCTTTCTCGCGGCTTTTTCGTCGTCGTACAGCGCGTCGAAATCGTACCCGTCCCGCCGGACATTCGCAAAATCGGGGAAGAATGCGGGGCTGACGAAAACCGCTTTCTTTTCAAAAAACTTGCCGTAGGCGCAGCCGAGTTCCCGTATCACGGGCCCTTTCCATTCCCACACGTCCCACCTGTCGGTATCCCGGTGATACCAGGCGTCCGGGTGCACGTGCTC
>CAMVBD010000142.1 GCA_947165615.1 uncultured Clostridia bacterium
CGCCCTCTTCGGCCAGGCGTGCTTCCACCCCGGCCAGGCCAAGAACACCTACGGCACGGGCTGCTTCCTGCTGATGAACACCGGAAACAAACGCGTTCATTCCGAGAATAAGCTCGTTACCGGCATCGCCTGGGGCCTGAACGGCGAAGTGGAATACGACATCGAGGGCTCCGCCTTCAACGCCGGCAGCGTGATCCAGTGGCTGCGCGACGAGATGAACATCATCAAAAACGCGCCGGAGTGCGACCGCTTCGCGGAATCCGTGCCCGATTCGAACGGCATCTATCTTGTGCCCGCCTTTACGGGTCTCGGCGCGCCCTACTGGGATATGTACGCCCGCGCCTGCGTCGTGGGCATGACCCGCGGCACCAACAAAAAACACCTGTGCCGCGCGGTGCTGGAATCCATCACCTTCCAGATGACGGATCTTTTGGAGGCCATGATCGCCGACTCCGGCACGCCGCTGACGGAACTGCGCGTGGACGGCGGCGCGTCCATTTCAAACATTATGATGCAGATCCAGGCCAACATGATCAACACCCCCGTCAACCGCCCGAAATGCGTGGAAACGACGGCGCTGGGCGCCGCGTATCTGGCAGGTCTTGCCATCGGCTTCTGGTCCTCGATGGAGGAGATCGAAGCCATCCGCGAGGTCTCGAGAGTCTTTGAGCCGCAGATGCCGAAGGCCGAACGCGACGAGCTTTACAACGGCTGGAAACGCGCCGTGGAGCGCGCCAAGGAATGGGTCGAGCACTGAGTCCCGGCCCCGACGATTTCGCTCTTTGAAAACCGATTGCCGAAAGGAGAACGACGATGGCAAGAGTTTATAATTTTTCCGCGGGTCCGTCCATGCTTCCCCTCCCTGTGCTGGAAAAGGCCAGGGATCAGATGCTGGACTACGAGGGCAGCGGCCAGTCCGTGTGCGAAATGTCCCACCGCTCCAAGGTGTTCGACAAGATCATCAAGGACGCCGAGGCGCTGTTCCGCGAGATCATGCGCATTCCGGACAACTACAAGGTCCTGTTTTTGCAGGGCGGCGCGTCCACGCAGTTTGCGGCGATCCCCCTCAACTTCATGAACAAAAACAACAAGGCAGACTACATCGTGACCGGCGTGTGGGGCAAAAAGGCGTTTCAGGAGGCGCAAAAATACGGCGCCGCGCGCAAGGTCGCCTCATCCGAGGACAAGGTCTTCTCCTATATTCCGAAGCTGACGCGGGAGGACTTCGACCCCGAGGCCGACTACGTCTACTACTGCATGAACAACACGATCTACGGGACCAAGTTCCCGTACATCCCGGACGTCGGCGATATTCCGCTGATCGCGGACATCTCCTCCTGCTTTTTGTCGGAGCCCCTCGACGTGACGAGGTTTGCCATGCTCTTCGGCGGCGCGCAGAAAAACATTGCTCCGGCGGGCCTGACCGTGTGCATCATCCGCGAGGATATGCTGGGGCACGCCCGCGACATCACGCCCACCATGCTCAACTACAAGACCATGGCGGACGCCGACTCGCTTTATAACACCCCGCCGTGCTTTACGATCTATATGTGCAAGCTCGTGCTCGAATGGATCAAGGAACAGGGGGGACTGGAAGCGATCAAGGCGAACAACGTCAAAAAGGCGCGGCTCTTGTACGATTTCTTCGATTCCTCCGAAATGTTCAAAAACATCGTGAACAAAGAGGACCGTTCCCTGATGAACATCCCGTTTGTGACCGGCGACGAGGAGCTGGACAAAAAGTTCATCAAGGAATCGACCGAGGCGGGCTTTATCAACCTCAAGGGCCACCGCACCACCGGCGGCATGCGCGCCTCCGTCTACAACGCCATGCCGGTCGAGGGCGTGGAAAAGCTTGTAGAGTTCATGAAGGAATTTGAAAAAGCGAACCGCAAATAACAGTCTTTCGCGGAGAAGGCGTCCCCTTCTCCGCTTGCTTTCACCGACTAAAGGAGGACAAAAATGTTTCACGTTCTGACCCTCAACAAAATCTCCAAAACGGGACTCGCCCATTTTGACGCCTCCCGCTTTGCCTGCTCCGACGCGTACGAAAACCCCGACGCCGTGATCGTGCGCTCCGCCTCCATGCATGAAACGGACCTGCCCGAAAACCTGCTTGCCGTTGCGAGAGCGGGCGCCGGCACCAACAACATCCCCATTGACCGCTGCACCGAAAAAGGCGTCGCCGTCTTCAACACCCCCGGCGCCAACGCCAACGCCGTCAAGGAGCTTGTGATCTGCGCGCTGTTTCTTACCTCCCGCAAAATTTTGGAGGGCGCGCGCTGGGTCGAGGGCCTGAAGGGAGAAGGCGAAAACGTTTCCCCGAAGGTCGAAAAGGGCAAAAGCCAGTTCGGCGGGCCCGAGATCCTCGGCAAGACCCTCGGCGTCGTCGGCCTCGGCGCCATCGGCACCATGGTCGCAAACTGCGCCAAGACCCTCGGCATGGAGGTCGTCTCCTACGTCCACCGCAACCCCGAAGAAAAAAAGGCAAAACTCCTGCCCGGCATCGACGTGACGACGGACTTTGACGTCCTGCTCGCAAAAAGCGATTATATCACGCTCCACGCCCCGCAGAACGACGCGACCAAAAACATGATCCGGGAAGAAACGCTTGCCAAAGCCAAAGACGGTGTGCGCATCCTCAACTTTGCCCGCGCGGGGCTTGTGAACGAGGCCGACCTGTTGGCGGCGCTGGATTCCGGAAAGGTTTCCGCCTACGCCACCGACTTCCCCACCGACGCCGAGCTTTGCCATCCCGGCGTCGTCGCCATTCCGCACCTCGGCGCGTCCACGCCCGAGAGTGAAGAAAACTGCGCCGTCATGGCGGTAAACGAACTCTCCGCCTACCTAATGGACGGTACGGTCAGGAATTCCGTCAACCTGCCCGACCTTTCGCTGGAAAAGCAGGGCAAGGTGCGCCTCGGCGTCGTCATGCGCGGGGACGCGGCGGACAAAGCAAAACAGGCGCTGGAGGCCGCCGGCATCCGGGTCAAGGCTTTCGCTTCCGCCGTCAAAAAGGACGTCGGCTACGCGCTGTTCGACACCGACGACGAGGTCACGGACGCCCTGCCCGAGCAGTTAAAAGACGATGCGATCATCGCCGTGCGGATCATCTGAATGTATGGTCCTGCATGACCTTTTTTGGGGGTGATCTTTTGGAAGAAACCGTCTTGTTTGCGTGTGAATATGACGAACAGCCGCTTGACATTTTTCCCGTCCGGACGTACCAGTTTTTTACCAGCCCGCAGCGTATTCTTTGTAACTGCGCCGCCGTCTTGCTTCTGATCTATTTTTTCGTCCTCTATGTTAAGTATCAAGATCCGCTTTACATCGTTTGCGTTTCGATCCTTTTCTATTTCATAGGGGAACCGTTCTTCCGTTACCACCGCGCTAAAAAAACACTCCTCGCCGGTTTCGAAGAAAGCCGGGTGATCCGAGGTGGGATCGAGCATTTCCACGTTTGTTTTTCGGACGCTTCGTTCAAAGTCAGCGCCGAGACCGGAGAATCCTCCCGGGCGGGATACGAACTGGGGTATGACCAGATCAAGCTGACGCTGTATTCAAAGGAATATATCCTTCTGCAGACGACGATCGGAGAAACCGTTTCCCTGCAAAGAAACGCCTTTTTCATCGGAGATGACAAATCCCTTTTAGACTTTTTGAGAAAGAAAAAAGTAAAGGTACGCCACGCGGGAGGTTGATCGAAGTGAACGAGAGATTCGTTTGTGACAGAATTGTTGAAACCGTAGATATGCAGGAATACACAAAATGGAGAATGCTGAAATCCGCTACTGCTTTTCTGCCCTTCATTCTGCTGCTCCTGATGCTTCTTTTGGGCATTATATACTGCGATTTCAGTATTCCGAGCGTTATTGCGGCAGCCGTGCTTGCCGCAGGATATTATCCCGTTCGGTTCATCCAGTGGTCCCATTACAAAAAGACAACAGATCTTGAATTTGAAGCGCGAAGGAACGTCATGGGAGGACCGTCGCATAATGTCACGGTTTTTACCGACAACGAGATCGTGGATGAGACCGTATGGAACGAGCAAAACCGCCGACGCGTTATACTCCCCTACGACCGGATCGGATACGTTATTTCCCTGAGAGAACACACGTATCTGTTTTCGACGTCAGGCATGATTGTCATTATCCACAACGGCAGTTTTCGCAAGGAGAGCAGAAGCGCTCTGATCTCTTTTCTGCGGGAGAAAGGGATCCGGGTACACAAACAAAGAGATTAGTATGCGGGAACGGGACTTTCGGGTCCCGTTCCCTTATCCCTCTTTCAGCCTCTTGATCGCGTTTTTTTCGAGACGCGAGACCTGCGCCTGCGAAATGCCGAGTTCCCCGGCGACCTCCATCTGCGTCCTGCCCGCCATGAACCGGCGATAGAGGATGTTTTTTTCGCGCTCGGTCAGTTTTTTTAAGCCCTCGCGCAGCGATATTTCCTCGATCCAACTGTCCTCGTCGTCGTAGGAGCCGACCTGATCGACGATATACAGCGAATCGCCGCCGTCGTTTCCGACCGGCTCGTACAGGGAAATGGGGTCGACGACGGCCTCGAGCGCGATCACGACCTTTTTGCGGTCCTCGCCGAGCCCCTTCGCGATCTCCTCCACCGTCGGCTCCCGCCCGAGTCCGGCGGTCAGTTTTTCCTTTTCCTGCATGGCGTGATAGGCAAGGTCCTTCATGGAACGGCTGACCCGCAAGGGGGAGGAAGCCCGGAGATACCGGCGGATCTCGCCCAAAATCATGGGCACGGCGTAGGTCGAAAAGCGGACGTTCTGCGAAATGTCGAAGCCGTCCACGGCCTTGATGAGCCCGATGCACCCGACCTGAAACAGGTCGTCCGGGTTCTCGTTCCGGGAGGAAAAGCGCTGCACGACCGACAGGACCAGCCGCAGGTTCCCTTCGATCAGGCGCGTGCGCGCCGTCCGGTCCCCCGCCTTTGCCCGTTTTAAGAGGTCGGCGCATTCCTTTTCCTTCAGCGTTTTGAGGCTCGACGTGTCCACCGCCGCGATCTCGACTTTTGAAT
>CAMVBD010000143.1 GCA_947165615.1 uncultured Clostridia bacterium
ATCCGTACCTGAGCTACTCCACGCAGAACAGCTATTTCTGGTCCGGCAGCGCCAACGGCTCCGCGAACGCCAGCGTGAACTGGTGGAAGGAACAGGTGAACGGCACCTACTACTACTCCACCAACCCCGTGAACGCCGCCCATGAGCATACCATGGAGCAGGTCGCCGCTGCTGCTCCCACCTGCACCGTGGCCGGCAACACCGCCTACTACCACTGCACCACCTGCAACAAGTACTTCTCCGATGCCAACGGCGAGAACGAGATCACCCTGGCCTCCACCGTGATCGCCGCCCTGGGCCACAACTACGTGGACGTCGTCACTGAGCCCACCGCAACTGAGCAGGGCTACACCACCCACACCTGCTCCCGCTGCGGCGACAGCTACGTGGACACCTACGTTCCCGCTCTGGGCAGTGACTTCACCGTCCACTTCTCCGTCCCCGCCGGCGTGACCGCTCCGGCTGACATGGTCTCCAACACCAACACCGGCATCACCCTGCCCACCGCCGAGGCCCCCGAGGGCTACACCTTCCTGGGCTGGGTCACCGAGGACTATGACAACGTCGAGACCCGTCCCGCCGCCATCCTGACCGGCAACTATATTGCCCCGCAGGAGATCACCCTCAAGGCTCTGTACACCTACACCGAGGGCAACGGCGGCGTCGCCTACGAGCTGCTGACCGCGGCCCCGGCTGACTGGACCGGCAATTACGTCATCACCAGCAACACCACCACTGTCTATGTGGCGAAGGGCGTGACTCCCACCTCCAACGGCGCAGTCACCGAAGATAATACCAACGCCAGCGCCTTTGCCGCCTCCGGCATCACGCAGACGGATAACCTGCTGACGAACGTGGCTTCGGATTACGTCTTCACCCTTGCTGCGAACGGCAGCTACTACACCATTCAGAGCGTGTCTACCGGCACCTATTACGGCATGAATTCTTCCTCCTATCTGTCCGGCTACACCACTCTGAATACCAGCTATTGCAGATGGACGCCCGCCATCAACGCCAGCGGCATTGCGCAGTTGAAGAACGCGGCCAACGGCAGCTATCCCTACTTCAGCATCAGCGGCAGCAACGACTACTTCTGGGCCGGCAGCACGACCAACGCCAACGTTCTGAAGCTGTGGAAGGAAACGGTCACTCAGACTGACGTGGAGTATTTTACCACGGTCATCGAGATCGAACTTCTCCTTGATCGCATCGGACCCAAGCAGATCCTCGAGCATGTCGATGATCGCTTCGACCTTTTCATCGGTCACGGTGTAGTCCGCGTTGCGGGCAACGTCCCTGGCGGAAACCTGACGGATGATGTCGGCGATGTATTCCTTATTATACTTATAGGCGGACAGACCCTTGGATGCGTCGAAATTCACGAACGCGAACACGGCGTCGCGGATCTCCTCGTATTTCCGTACGGTTTCCTCGGAAAGCGTGAAATGAACGGTGTTTTCAAGGAACTCGTAGTGCGCGGGATTCAGACGGCCAAACGCCTGCTGGAGACTGGTGTAATTCTGAATGGTCACGTCGTCGGAGGTGTTTATGGTATAGCCGTATTCCGCGACAAAGCCCTGATACAGATCGTAGGCGTCGTTGACAGTCGCCTCCACTCTGGCGTTGAGCATGGCATAAACGGTATTGATCTTCGCTTCCATCGCGCTTTCAAGATCGGTGAAGATCTTTTCGGCGAGCGTTTCATCATACGCCTTGACCTCATCGACAAAGGCGAGCAGATCCGTGTACCAGCTGTCTTTGGCAGAGAGGACATCATAAAGTCTATCCGTGGTATAGTCGGGCGTTACGGGCTCGAAGGCCTGCGTATACACGCGCTTATACTCCTCGAAGCGGGTCTTGTAGCCGTTGACCTGCAGAAGGCGGGTCAGCTCCACAGTCAGCGCGTCGAGAACGTCGGCGGAGTAACCGGCTCCGAAAACGATATCCACGTTTTCCGCCTTATACTGGGTGGCAAGCGTGGTCACGTAGCCCGCGAGAGCGGTCTTTGCGGCGTTGATCGCGACGTCGGCGTTGTCGGTCGCGAGCACCCAGTCGTCGTCATACGTCTGATACAGCGCAACGTCCGCGTCGATCTGAGGCTTTACGACCTCGCGCAGATAGGCGATCTGGTAGGCATTTTCGATCTCTGCATATTTCGCGTCCACGTCGGCACGGACAAGGATCTCGTTGTCGGTCTCGAAATACGCGTAAACCTCATCAATCCCGATGGCCTTGTAGCTGTTGTAATCCGCCTTCAGGGCTTCGTAGATCTCGGTCAGAGCCGCAAGATCGTATCCGGAGATATCCGTCGCGACGTACCCGTTGATGCGGTCGACGATCGGCGAATACTGCGCGATCTTCATCGAGGCCTCCAGCGCATCGATCTTGTCATCGTAAGTGCCGAAGAAGTGCCGGACGATGACCTCGCCGAACTTGTCGACGGCGTTATTCTTTGCGGTCGTGATCGCCTGGAAGGACGCAGCAAGCGCGTCGTAGCCGAGCTCGATCTTACCGGACTGATCGGCGTCAAGAACGGAAGCGTTGTTGTTCAGCGCGGTCTCATAGGCGCGCAGAAGGGTGATGTCCACAGTCGCGGTAGCGGAGGATTCCGAGGCGGAACTGACGACGGCATAGTAATTATTATTCGTTGTTTGGTTGCAACCCGAACCGGAGGTCGTTTCATAATACCGGTCGTTGCGGTGAGAGATCGTATAGGAATACTTCTCGACGGCGGAAACGTCGTCCAGCTTCGCGAAGCCGGTCAGCTGACTGGAGTTCGTTACGGTGACCGTGAACGAGGTCGTCGGCACGCTGCCCTGATTTGTATTGCTGTCTTTGCTGACGTTGGGACCGCCGAGCTTGTTGAGCACGCTTGCCGAATTATAGGCCGTATAATCGGTGCCCATGAGACTCGATAATTTGTTCTTGATCAGATCGCGCACCTGCTGCGAGGTACGGTAGCCGAGATTGTACTCGTCCTGATTGCTCTGCTTGCCGTCCGACGTCGCCTTATGCACATAAGCGTTAAAGACGGCAAAGTAGGCTTTTGCCGCGGCGGTAATGTCGCCGCTGGGGTCGTCCACGGTCACATTGTTGGACGTGCCGTAGTTTGCGTTTTTGACGTTGTCGCTTCTCAGGGCGTTCGCCAGCGTATTCCACATGGCGTCCGTCACGCTTCCGGCGCCTTCAGCGAACACGGTCGGAACAACAATCCCAAACGCGGAAAACGCCAGAATCAGAGAGAGGAACAAACTCAGGATTTTGGTGAAGCCTGTTTTCTTCATGATCTGAGATCACACACCTTTCTTTTGGTCATACCGAAAAAAAACGATATTCATCCATTTCATTATACATAATTATAAGAAATATTTCAATAACCTGGTGACAAAAATCAAAATGGCAATTTGCCGATTTTTTATAGAAATATTCGTTTATATTTAACAGTTTTTTGAAAAAGAAAAAATAGTATAAAAAGTGTACCGAATGCCTGCGAATATGCCAAACTAACAAAAAAACAACCGTGTCAATCGGAACAAACACCTGTTTTCGGTTGACAAATCCGCCTAAATCAGTATAATAGACACGGAATAATAGACACGGAAAGGGGATTTAAAAAATGGATTCGAGCCAATGGAAACTTTACCTGTACTATGCGTCGTTTCTCGTTGGATATGTCGTCGCATTTTTTATCAATCTGATAACATTCTACAAGTATAAAACGACCCAGAAACGGGTTTGGCTGTATTCCCTCACCTTTGTCTATGGCTTTCTCGGCGCTATGGTCGGCGCAATTCTTTATAATCAGATCTACCATTCCCTTGTCAACAGCATTCTCCATTCCAAACTTGCTTTATTCGGCGCGGTTGTGCTGGTGCCTGTATTTGAGATCGTAACGGTCCTGATCGAGAAACAGGTCCGCGGCGCGGTCAATCGAAACCGGATCAAGACAGGGCTTAGACCGCCGCTTCCGCCCGTCAGCGTGCGCGATACGCTGGATATGCTGGCGCCGAACGTTTTTCTGGTTATCGCCTTCGGGAAGATCGGCTGTCACATCAACGGCTGCTGCTTCGGCATCGAATGCGAATTCGGGATTGAGCGTGTCCTTGACAAAAAACCGACGCACGTTTTTCCCGTTCAACTCCTGGAGGCGGGACTCATCTTTTTGATGCTGATCCTTGTATATTTTCTCAAACAGAGACCGTTTTATCGACGGGGCATGGCTTACCCGCTGACGGCGGCCTGCTATTGCGTGATCCGGTTCGGCGTCGAGTTCCTGCGCTGGTATGAGCCGGAGATGCGGCATGCGGTTTTGGGGATGACGCTTTGGCAGTTCTGCTCGATCCTCGTTTTTTTGAGTTCTCTCATTTCGCTTTTCATTTTGTACAGGACCGGAGCGAGCGCGCCGCTGCCGAAATCGGCCGCAGCCGCCCGCAGAGCAGAGTCAAGGACGAGCCGGCAGAAAAAGAAGCGTTAATGCTGTCTTATAAATATAAGATATCATCTTATAATTATTGAGTTCAAAGAATTCATTTTTCATATAAAAAGGAGGTCTTCGGTTTTTTCCGAACGGCCTCTTTTTTTTCAAAAACAGATTCAAAATCGCACGGACCGCCGGTCTGTATGGCATTCAGTCCTCGCCGTTTTCAAACAGGTCGGCAAGGACGTCGTACAGCGCGTCGTCCGTGATTTCCCGGTAGGTCTCTTTGCCGCCGGCGCCTTCCCGGAATTCCATGATATAGGCTTCGTCCGATTCGTCGGTGATGACGGCGTACTCTTTGCCTTTGTACGGGATCAAGTCCAAAAAGCCGAAGAGGGCGGTATTCCCGTCCTCATTTTTCAGAATGATCTTATCCTCACGTTCTCCGATTTTTGTCAGAACCATACCGAAGCCTCCCCTGCCGTTCTGTCAAGATTATACAGGAGAGCGGCAGATTTGTCAACCTTCCGCGCCGATCGTTTCCGTCGGAGCGGCGGGTTCAGCCGCAGCGTCGACGGTCGCCTCGGGATCGGCTGCGGCGGACTCACCTTCTTCCGCTT
>CAMVBD010000144.1 GCA_947165615.1 uncultured Clostridia bacterium
GTCAGCGTGGACGCCGTGTCCGGGAGCAGCGTGACGCTTTCCTTCCCGCAGGCCGAAGACGACGTGTGCGTCTACGGCTACCGCATCCAGCTCAGGGACGCGGAGCATCCGCTGAAAAAGAAGCTCGAAAAGGAGATCTATTCCGAATACTACTTTGAGCCCGCGCCCGAGCGGCTGTCCGTCACGGTCGGGGGACTGACCGCCGGGACGACCTACGACGTCAGCGTCATTCCGCTGAACGTCTGGCTCGATAAGGGCGAGCCGATCACCTGCCGGTTTACGGCCGCAAACGACTGACGTCCGGGAAGCACTGAAAGGAGACAGGAAAACATGACCCATTCCGACGTCCCGCGTCCGGAGTATCCCCGCCCGCAGTTTGTACGCGACGGGTGGAAGAACCTCAACGGCCGGTGGGAGTTTCTGTTCGATTTCGGCAATTCCGGCATGGACCGCAGGCTTTGGGAGGAGGAAAACCTTTCGAAAGCTCTGGCATCCTCTCCCCTGCCGACGTCGATTACCGTCCCCTTCTGTCCCGAAAGCCGGCTGTCCGGCATCGGCTGGACCGACTGGATCGCCACAGTCTGGTACCGCCGCCGCTTTACGCTGGACGAACAGGAGCAGAACGGGCTATATAAATACGACCGCAGCCGGAAATTCAGCGACGCGGTCTATGACGGGATACGGGCGGTCAACACCGAAACCGCCGCGATCGAACGGAAAGGAGAAGCATTTTGAGAATCATACCGAACAAGGGGGTCTGCGACCCGCACGTCCACATTTTTAACGGCAAAGCCTACATGTTTTCCACCCACGACCGGGGGCCGCACGAGCCCATTTTTACGATGGACGACTGGCGGATCTTCTCTTCCGACGATCTGTTGAACTGGAAACTGGAATATACGCTGTACCCGGAAGACACGTTTCTCGGCAAAAACGCCGAGTGCTACGCCACCGACGCCGCCGAACGCAACGGCAAATACTATTTCTATTATTCCCGGGCGCAGTCCTGCACGGGCGTCGCGGTCAGTGAAACCGGCCCCGCGGGGCCGTACCGCGACCCGCTCGGAAAGCCTCTTCTGCCCGTTGGACTTGCGGACACGCCCTCGTACGATCCCACGGTCTTCATTGACGACGACGAGGGCAAGACCCCGTACATCATGTGGGGCTACGCCATCTACGGCAAAAAATACTACGTCGCAAGGCTCAACGAGGATATGATCTCGCTTGCCGAGGAGCCGCGCCCGGTCGACACGGGCGACGCGCCCTTCAGCGACGCGTGCTGGATCACGAAGCACGGCGGCAAATACTACCTCAACTCCCACTGCTCCGACTACGCGGTGGCGGACAGCATTTACGGCCCCTATACCTACCGCGGCAAATTCTGCGAGGAATGCTCCACCGACCACGGCACGTTTTTCACCTACCACAACCAGACGTATTTTACCTACGGCGTACCCGAAAACTGGGGGACGGGTGATGAGACCCACGCATAAGGATACAAGGTTAAAAAGAGCATTGTAATGGAATAAAGAAAGAATCCCAAATCAACGATGGTTGGTCTGGGATTTTTTTATAATAGCGTCCGCACATTCGACAGGCCTCCGGTTCTTTGGTATGATGGAATCACCAAAGGAACGGAGGTTTTCATTATGAAAGAAAAGAAAGTCAAAATGAAGTTTACGGACTTCGAGTGCAATCTGCTGATCAACGGCATCAACGAATGGAGGAATATGCTGCTTGCTGCAGATTATCCTACTGAGGACGTGGACGAATTACTACTGAAAATCATCAAAAAAGCGGAGGGCAAGTGAAATGAAAAAGACAATCATTGACGAGCGCACCTGCTGGGAATATGAACTGATCGGCGAGCGATATTATCCCACCGGCAGAGTGATGCGAAACGGAGCGTTGACGCCGAGCGAACTTCCCGAGGATAACGGGCCGGGAGAAGAAAAGCCGATAGGCGTATGGGGCCAGAGGCATTTACGGTACATTCGACAATACAAAAAATCGCTGTATTTCGATTTGTTTGTGTCCGGCAAGCTGAACGCCTATCTCGTGGATGTAAACGCGCAGGCGGAGGAGCTCTTCCTCCGGACAGTAAAAGAAATGGCCGCACTGGAGGGTGTTACGGAAGCGCTAAAGGCTGAAAATCAGATGCGCTGGGTCGGAGCCATGAACAATATCAAAAACCGGGCAACAGAAATAGTAAACAATAGGATTGTTTTTTCATAAATTTCAGAAATCAAAACAACAGAGCGGAAACAATTTCGAGTCCGCTCTGTTTAGTTATAATCTCAGTTTTCTGAAGATCAGATCCAGATCTTCTTCGGAAGTGGGAAGCGTTTCAAGAATATGTTCATCTATGGCCCGCAGCATAGTCTGTTCTTTTTCTCGTAGGCGGTCGAGAACGGCGGCATCCATGGACCAATGGCCGTCTTCTGTTTCATACAGAAGCTGCAGATAGGTATACTGCGTATATTGCCCCTCTGGCAAGCCCAGACGGTGGATACGGTCTTTAGACTGCAACAGATGAACGAGATTATAGCTGTATTCAAAATAAAGCGCGTCATGGCAGACCGTGTGCAGAGACACGGATTCCGCCAGCGTATGGGGGTTGGTGATAAGCACCTGAAAACGCCCGTTTTTGAAATCGGACAAAATCTGCTGCCGTTCTTCCAGCGGGACCTCGCCGTACACACAGCGGACACGCCCCCCGCGCTGTTCCAGCGCTTCAGATAAACGCCGTATACTATCGCGGAACACGCACCAAATAATCAGCGTTTTTCCTTCCAGTACCGTATTTTCTGCCAAATTTACACAGGCAGTAAACTTAACGGAATCGCCGCAGTTTTCTATCAGCGTGCGGATCTCTTCACTGTAATCAGCGTAATCGATCTCTTCCGTGTTTTCAACAGAATCATCGAGCAGATAGGCGAAATCTTTTAATGATAGCGTTTGCAGCAGCATTTTCGGATCGCTTTCCATCTGCAACAGACGAATGAATAGTCCCAGCTTGTTTTTCCGGTATTTCATTTTCAAGAGCTGCAGCAGACGGTTTTCCGTTTCTCCCGCGATCACCTGTTTGATTTCCTCCGGATTTGCCTCCGGCACGCCAAGCTGTCTTTTGGTAGTACGGCAGAAAAACGGCTGTAGTTTATCGTTGATCATGGCCTTTTCCGTATCATTCGGATCCTTCAGGAACCGCGGTTCAAAGCCAAAGAAGGTATCATAATCATCTGGGAACAAAAGATGCAACAGGTTATAGATATCTGTATAAGAATTTGGGATAGGGGTTCCGGTCAAAGCGATCACATACGGTGCGCCTTCTGCAATTTCCAGTGCGGCGGATGCGTATTCCCCGCCCGGACGCTTCACCTTATGAACCTCGTCAAATACAAGCAGCGTGTCTTTTGAAACAAGTTCGCGCAGGGCGATACTGACACTGCCCGCTGATTCAAAATTTACCAGAATCAAATTCTTATCACCGGATTCGTACAGAATCGCGTTCCGGCGGGCAAGCGCGCCGCCGTATTTCGGATCGTGTATGTTGAGCACGCGCGGTGGTTCGATACCGTCAAAACAGACCGTGAACTCATCGATCCAGGATCCGAATGCGTTTTTCGGGCAAATCACAACGATCCGCTTCACCAGTTCCTTTACCTTCAGATAGGCGTAAACGCCTAACACGGACGCCGTCTTTCCGGAACCCGGAACAGAGAAATTCGCCGCCTTTGCCATGGCGCAGAGGAAAAAACTGTCCCACATCTGCTGTTCCCGCAGCCCGCGGGACATGTTGGCGTCCACGACGTCTTTATACGTTGAAAATCGGTCGAGGAGTTTTTCCTCTCGGTTCTTGATTTCTATACCGAGACGGGAACGCTCCTCCACATAGGTTTCCCGGCTTTCGATATAAGCGCGGACGCGGTCATCCGCCGCAAACGGGATCTGCCGGTTTGCGGCTTCCCGTTCCAACATCCGGATGACTTTTTTATAATCGACGTAAGTAAGCGAATCTTTAAAAAATATCTCGTTTTCTTCAACAAATGAAACGTAGCGCCGCAGCGACAGCTTATAAAAGCTGCCGCCGGTCAGTTCAGCCGCCGTTTGTCCGGTCAGGCGCAGAATCAGTTGTCCGCACAGGTCCAGCGTCCATGCCGTCATACCAGGTGCTCCCGGAGTTCCGCGATTGTTTCTTCAAGCAGATCAAGTTGGCGTGACATCCGCTTCAATTCGCTGTCGTTCATTTTATCAATAATATTTGCGTCGATATCTTCCAGGAAAGACGTAGCTTTCTCCGCGAGCTGGATCGGGCGGTTTCGGGTCTCGTTTTTCTTGACCTTCGTTGCAACCTTTTCAACAGATCTTTGCATTTCATCCGCCAAACCGGCATCCGCACGGATATCGTCACGAATCGTTTGAACAGTGACCTGACCAACAGCAGGCAGCTTCTCGAGCGTTTTTTCAGCCAATTCATGTTGTTCCGCAAAGAACTCATTCTGATAATCCGAGCCGATGATGGTTTTCAGACTTCTGATATATCGACCGAGATCCCCGGTCGGCTGCATGATAATATTATTGAAAACAGATATTTTCAGTTCTTCATATTCATCTTCTGTTTTACATTTGTTACGTAACTTTGCTAGTTCCTCCAGGTAAAATGAGATCTGAAGATCACGGGCAATGAAAAACTGCTTCGGTGCGTTAATAAACTCCAGAAATTCGATCATCAGCTTGGCGATTTCCACACGTTTTTTTACATCGCTTTCCGATTCATTTGTCGCGTCCGCGTATTCTTTCTCTGTGAACATGCCGCTTTCAATCACGTCGTTATATACGCCCACCAACCGGTCAATGGGATTGTAATCTACCTTGCTCTCTTCACCGTGCTGAATGGAAAGCTCCAAGCGTTTGATTTCCTTGGCATTCTGGTCGATATTGCGGTCCAGGATTACCGCCTCAAAATAAGAGAAGCGGTCGTTCTTCTGGGCAAGACGGCGAAGGCAGGTAAAACGGCGGTTTCCGTCGATG
>CAMVBD010000145.1 GCA_947165615.1 uncultured Clostridia bacterium
TCACTGATCGAACTGAAGCCTGAGGATGTCGGTCCGTTTCTGCAAAAAAAAGAATTCCGCGCCGTAAACGTTACCATTCCCTATAAACAGACCGTGATCCCGTATCTCGACTATATCAGCGAAACGGCGCATACGATCGGCGCGGTCAATACGATCGTCAACCACGGCGGAAAGCTTTTCGGCTATAATACCGACCAATTCGGCTTGCGCGCCTTGATCGAGCGCCTTCAGATCAACATTTCCAACAAAACAGTTCTGATCCTCGGCTCCGGAGGGACCTCCCGTACCGCAAAATACGTTGCAAACGCCCTCGGCGCCAAAGAAATCCTGATCGTCAGCCGCAATCCTTTGTCAATGGCTGCCGTTTCTTACGAGGACGCAAAGTCCAAGCATGCGGACGCGCAAATCATCATAAACACGACGCCGGTGGGAATGTATCCGGATTGCTTTGCCTCCCCGGTCAATCTGTCCGATTTTCCAGCGCTGGAGGGGATTGTTGACGCTGTCTATAATCCACTGTCAACCGTACTTGTACGAGAAGCATCAAAACGCGGCATAAGGGGCGGAAACGGTCTTTATATGCTTGTCGCGCAGGCCGTCAGAGCCTTTGAGCTATTTAACACAGCGACGCTGCCGGACGCGGTAACTGAACGCGTCTATTCTGAGGTCCTGCGTGAAAAACAGAATATCGTTCTGACCGGAATGCCCGGCAGCGGGAAATCAACCATCGGAAAAATCCTCGCAAAAAAGACGGGGCGCACGCTGTTTGACACGGACACTCTGATCGTACAAAAAGCGGGGAAGCCGATCCCGGAACTGATTTCCGAAAAAGGGGAACCCTTCTTCCGGGATTTGGAGACCCAGGTAATAAGGGAACTTGCGCCTCTATCCGGCATCATCATCGCGACAGGCGGCGGTTCCGTACTGAGAGACGAAAATGTTGACCTGCTGAAAATGAACGGGAAACTGTACTTCCGCGACCGACCGATCTCCTATATCATGCCGACAGCGGACAGACCTTTATCAGCCGACCGGGACGCTTTGGAAAGAAGGTATCGGGAGCGGATCGGGATTTACAGGTCGACCGCGGATGAGATCATTTTCAGCGGCAATTCTCTGAACGGCGCGGCGTATGAAATAGAAAGAAGGCATTTCGGTGAAAATACTGATCGTAAACGGTGCAAATCTGAATCTGCTCGGAATCCGTGAGCCGGATATTTACGGGCATACGGGATATTCTGCGCTTTGTCAGGATTTGACGGAATATGGTCGTGCGCATGGGATCACGGTCGAAACCTATCAATCCAATCACGAGGGCGATTTGGTGGACAGGATCCAGGCGGCATACGGCAATACGGACGGGATCGTTATCAATCCCGGCGCGTACACGCATACCAGCATCGCACTGCTGGACGCCCTAAAAGCGGTGGGGATTCCCGCAATCGAAGTGCATATCAGTGATCCGGATCTGCGCGAGGATTTTCGGAAGGTAAGCTATATCCGCTTTGCATGCTTCAAAACGATCAAAGGACACGGCGTCAAAGGATATTTTGAAGCGGTCGACGAATTGATCGCGCACTTGAACCCATGAAAGTATTTATTGAAAAATCCAACCCGGAGGGGGTCGTCAAGGCGCCGCCCTCCAAAAGCATGACGCACCGTCTTTTGATCCTTGCCGCGCTGTCCGACGGCGTCAGCGAAATCGGGAACCTTGCTTTTTCGGAAGACGTCAAGGCAACGATCCGCTGCCTGTCTGCTATCGGCGTCAGCATTGAAACCATTTCTGAGGATTCCGTACGTATTACTGGCGTCGGAAAAAGCAAAAGGCCGCAAACGCTTCTTGACTGCGGCGAGTCCGGAAGTACCCTGCGTTTTATGATCCCGGTCTGTATGATGAGTGAAGGCGAAGCTCAACTGACGGGATCGACGCGCCTGCTGCAAAGGCCACTGAGCGTCTTCTCGGAACTTGCAAACAGACAAGGGATCCGCTTTACAAAAGAAAACGAAAAGCTGACTGTCGGGAATGGGCTGCAAGCCGATTGCTTTACACTTCCCGGGGATATCAGCAGCCAGTTTGTGTCAGGGCTTTTATTCGTTCTGCCGCTGCTGAATGGCGACAGCAGGATCCTTTTGACCGGAAATATCGAAAGCCGCTCTTATATCGACATGACACTTTATGCGATCCGTCTTTTCGGCGGAAAGGCTCAGTGGGTCGGAGAGCGGGAACTCTATATCCCGGGAAACCAGCGGTATCTGCCCGTAAAAACAGAGATCGAAGGAGATTGGTCCAACGCGGCCTTTTTCTACGCCATGCAGTATGCAGGCTTTGACGTTCAGGTGGAGGGACTGCGAGACGATTCCCCGCAGGGGGATCGCGTCTGTATCGAGCACTTCAAAAACCTTTCCTCCCGAAACGAACCGGTAGACCTGTCGGACTGTCCCGATCTCGGCCCCGTGGAATTTGTCTTTGCCGTCCTGAAATACGGAGGCTGCTTTCTTGGGACAAAACGCCTGCGGCTCAAGGAAAGCGATCGGGTGCAGGCGATGGCGGAGGAACTCCGGAAAATCGGTATTTCCATGTTATGCTCCGACAATGAAGTCCGGATCGGCGTCTACCAGATCCAAAAGCCCGACTCGGTTTTCAGCGGGCACAACGATCACCGGATCGTCATGGCTTTGGCTGTATTATGCTGCTTTACGGGCGGCGTGATCGACGGCGCAGAAGCCGTCAACAAGAGTTTTCCCGACTTTTTTCAAAAACTGGAAGATCTGAAAGTAAAGATACGCTATGAAACTTGATCAAAAACTGAACATTCTGATCGTCGGCCTGGGGCTTATGGGCGGCAGTTACGCCTCTGCTCTGACGCAGCAGGGATATGCGGTTGACGCCATTGACCCCGACGTCAACGCGCTCGACTGGGCCAAAGAGCACGGGATCATCCGGGAGGGCTCGACGGAACCGACAGACGCTCTCTTAAAAAAGGCGAATCTCGTTGTTTTCGCGCTGTATCCGCACTTGCTGGTGCCGTGGCTTCAGACCCATCAGAACGCGTTTCGCCCCGGCGCGGTGCTGACGGACGTAACGGGCGTCAAATCCTGTATCGTGTATGATATACAGGCGATCCTGCGTAATGACCTTGAATTCATTGCGGCGCATCCGATGGCCGGACGGGAAGTCAGCGGCGTATGGAACTGCGACCCGTCGATTTTCCGGAACGCCAACTACATCGTCGTTCCGACGGATGAGAATACGTTCGAGGCGATCGAGCTTTGCAAGGCGCTCGGCGAAACGCTGGGCTTTGCCCGGATCTCCTCGCTGCCTCCGAAGGCGCATGACGAGATGATCGGTTTTGTGTCGCAGCTCACGCACATGATCGCCATGTGTCTGATGACTTGCTCCAAAAGCGAGCATCTGGTCGACTATACCGGCGATTCTTTCCGGGACCTGACGCGTATCGCCAGGATCAATGAAACGATGTGGAGCGAACTGTTTTTGAGCAAGACGCGCTGCTTCGCTGTATGGAGCGGTTTTCCTCAGAATTTCAGAACCTGTACGAGATCCTGAAATCAGGCGACGAAGAGGCGCTGAAAGAAAAGATGCGCCAATCTACGGCACGGCGGGCATTATTCGATAAACCGAAAGGGGAAGTTCTCCAATGATGAATATGGTGTTTGAGCGGAAACTGACGATCCCGAAGGAAGTCAAGGAGATGTATCCTCTGACGACAAAAATACGCGACGACGTGGCGGCCCGTTCGCAGGAAGTTAAGGATGTGTTTACCGGCAAAGATACCCGTTTGCTTCTGATCATCGGTCCATGCTCGGCGGACCGGGACGACAGCGTGCTCGACTACATTTCCCGACTGGTCCCCGTACAGGAAAAGGTAAGGGAGAAGATTTTGATCGTCCCGAGGATCTATACCAATAAGCCGCGCACAACAGGCGACGGGTACAAGGGCATGCTGCACCAGCCGAACCCCGAAGAGAAGCCCGATATGTTCAAGGGGATCGTCGCGATCCGGGAACTGCATATGCGCGCGGTAAAAGAGACGGGCTTTGTCTGCGCGGACGAAATGCTATACCCCGAAAACGAGCGGTATCTGGACGATATCCTCGGGTACGTCGCGGTCGGCGCCAGAAGCGTGGAGGATCAGCAGCACCGGCTGACCGCCAGCGGACTCGATCACCCGGTCGGCATGAAGAACCCCACCGGCGGCGATATCTCGGTCATGATGAATTCGATCACGGCCGCCCAGCATGCGCATACGTTCATCTATCGCGGGTGGGAAGTCAACACGACCGGAAACCCCTTAGCGCACGCGATCCTGCGCGGATACGTCAACAAGCACGGACAGAGCATTCCGAACTACCATTACGAGGATCTCTATCATCTTGCCGAGACCTACGCCGAAATGGGATTGCAGAATCCGGCATGTATCGTTGACACAAATCACGCGAATTCCGGAAAGAATCCCTTTGAACAGATAAGGATCGCAAAAGAAGTCCTTAGTTCTCGCGAATGGAACGCGGATATCAAAAAGCTGGTCAAGGGCTTTATGATCGAAAGTTACATTGAAGACGGCAACCAAAAAATCGGCGGCGGCGTATACGGAAAATCCATTACGGACGCCTGCCTCGGCTGGGAAAAAAGCGAGCGGCTGATCTATGATCTCGCGGATCGTTTATGACCTAAAAAAGACCGGAAAACCGGTCTTTTTTACGTTTTGATCGCTTCTTCCGCAAGCGTTATTAAGTCCTCCATGGATGCGACGGTCGAAAAACGGCCCCGGAGCTTTGCGGCGCCCTTCATCCCCTTGGTGTACCACAGCGCGTGCTTTCGCAGTTCGCACATGCCGTGCGCTTCACCATACTGCCGACAGATTTTTTCGGCGTGCCCCAGCATATACCGCATTTTTTCTTCATTCGTCGGCTCGGGGGAATACACGCCTTTGGTCAGGTATTCGTTGATTTGGGAGAACAGCCACGGTCTGCCCATGGCGCCTCTGCCGACCATGATATAATCACAGCC
>CAMVBD010000146.1 GCA_947165615.1 uncultured Clostridia bacterium
TAATCATTTCAGGAAGTAGTATACTCGCCAATTTGTTTTCGGCAATCTTTGTGATCGTATTCGGATTTGTGTTTTATCGCGCCGCTGCCGGAAAATGGGGAAAACTTCGCCGCGACGCCTACAAAGCGATGGGCTTTCTGCCGTATACCGTATATCTGCTGATTTCTCCTTTCTCCAGCTTTGTATACTTGCTGTTCACAGGACTTTTCAACGACGGACTCATTCGCTCCGGCGCACAGATGATTTCTCTGATAAACCTTATTTCCGGTCTTGTATTCTTCCTGATTGAGATCGGCGTTCTGATCCCCATTGCGATCGCGCATATGAAACGGATCGAGACAGCCGAAGGCATTGTCCCGCCAAAAGGACCTGCCCCCGCGCCGGTTTCCGCTGCGCAGGGCTATCATGCCGTATACGGTTCGCCTGCTGCGGGACCCTATCAGCAGCCCTATACCGCGCCTACACAGCAACCCTATACCGCGCCTGTACAGCAGCCCTATTTCGATCAAGCTCCCACGCAGCCATATTATGGTCAAGTACCAAATGCTGAGCAGCCAAATTACTCGGCGCCGACTGCGTATACGACTCCCGATTCTCCCTATTCGCCTGATCCCGCGCCCTTTGCTCCCCAAGCGCCGTACGGAGAAACGCCCCAAAACAACTACGAATAAAACAAAAAAGTCGTCTCGGTCGAGGCGACTTTTTTATGGAACAACCTTATTTTACGATTTTCATCAACGGCGCGACGTGGCGATGGATCCATGCGAAGAACCCAACTACGCCGACGATAAAGAAAAGTGTTCCCAAACCGGATGCAAGACCGGTGATCAGTTTTTTCACTTTCGACATTCAGGTCTCTCCTTCACATTTTCTGTAGATAGTTTATCACAGTTGCATGGGAGAATTCAATAGATATTTTATAAAAATTTTATTATTTTTATGAACGAATTATGAATCTCAAACTTCTGACAGGAAAAAGTCGTCAGGCACAGGGACCTTTATGCGCATCGGAATTCCGGAAACGGGATGCGTAAAGCGTACCTCGCCGCAATGAAGCGCCGCACGGGAGATGCACGCCGTAAGCCCGCCGTACATCTCGTCTCCGGCAAGCGGATGCCCGATGGACGAAAAATGGACGCGGATCTGGTGCGTACGTCCGGTTTCGAGCGTCACACGCAGCAGGGTGTGCCGCCCATCCGTTTTTACGGCGGTCCAATGTGTCACAGCCGGGTCCCCCTCCGGGCCTGCCGCGCGCAGCGTTTTGCCGGGGTCTGGCCGGTAGATCGGCGTGTCGATCGTGCCGCTGCCCGAAAGGACTCCTTCGGCGATGGCAAAATAGGTTTTATCATAATGATCCTGCAGGCGGGACGCCATATGCCGGTTCAAAGCGATCAGGACAAGACCCGACGTCTGTTTATCAAGCCGCCCGACGGCGCGGAACACCGCGTTTTTTCCCTTTGCGGTCAGATACCCCGCAACGGCGTTTGCCAGCGTATCGCCCTGATGGTTGTGCGTCGGATGGACGGCAAGGTTTGCGGGTTTGTTTATGACGAGGAGGTCGTCGTCTTCATAAACAATATCCAAACATGAATAATCCCCCGGCTCGATCGTGTTTTCCTCATCCGGCAGATTGAGGGTCAGAAGGTCCCCTACTCGCATAGGATCGACAGTCCGGACGTGTTCTCCGTTCAAAAGCAGCCCCAGCGGATCGTTTTTGAGAACATTGACTGTTCTTGCGGACATATGAAGCGCACGGCGCAGAAAGACCTTGACGG
The DNA here is from genome assembly GCA_947165615.1 of uncultured Clostridia bacterium. Taxonomy (GTDB): domain Bacteria; phylum Bacillota; class Clostridia; order Oscillospirales; family Acutalibacteraceae; genus RUG806. The sequence continues at coordinate 1,776 of CAMVBD010000146.1, forward strand.
GCTTGCCGTCAAAATCCGCGTCGATCCGATACTCCATACGTCTGCTCATACGTTTCACCGCCGTTATTCTACCGCGTTTCTGGCGTCCCGTCAAGAAATTTATAATTATTTTACAAAGGTGCTCAACCGATTTCACATTGCGTTGCTAATATAGAGTGAATGAATATGCAGGAGGGATCTTATGTCTGAGTCATACCGCATTCCCCGCGCACTCTTCCCGGAAGAGGTCGGCGTCGATTCCCGTGTGATCGCGGCGTTTTTGGATGCAATCGAAGCCGAAAAATGGAACATCCACTCTTTTTTGATCGTACGCCACGGCAAGGTCGCGGCGGAGTGCTACCGCGCGCCCTTTACCAAGGAACGTCCGCACGCGATGTATTCCGTCTCCAAGACGTTTACGGGCACTGCCGTCGGTATCGCCGTGCGGGAGGAGCTGCTGCGGCTCGAGGACAAGGTCCGGGATTATTTTCCCGAGATCCTTGAAGGTGTAAAGGATGAGCGGCTCGACCGGATGACCGTATATCATCTTATGACGATGACCGCCGGCAAGGACGTTTCCCTGTTGTCCGATAAGAGCAAGGGACACTGGGCGGAGGTCTTTTTCAACTCCCGCTGGTACAACGACCCCGGCAAGGAATTCAAGTACGTCAGCGAAAACATGTATATTCTCTGCGCGATCCTGCATAAGGTGACGGGCATGAACGTGCGGGATTACCTGTGGGATCGTTTGTTTCAGCCTCTCGGCATGAAGTACCCCGCGTGGGAGACCGACGAAAACGGGATCGAGGCAGGCGGCTGGGGACTGTACGCCACGACCGAGGATATCGCAAAACTGATGCTCGTGTATCAGAACGGCGGCGAACTCAACAGGCGCCGGTTTCTGGACGCGGACTTTGTGGAGGCGGCGACAAAAAGTCACATTGAAACGGCTGAGGCCAATTCTTCTCCCGATTCCGCCGTCGGCTACTGCTACTGCATGTGGCGCAATCAGGGCGCTGTCGGCTACCGCGCGGACGGCATGTTCTCGCAGTTCGGCATTGTGTTTGAGGAATACGACGCGGTTCTCAGCGTCACGTCCGGAATCCCGATGGAGGGCAATACCAAGGAATTTCTTTGGAAGTTCTTCCCCCGCGCCTTCGGAGAGGATTTGCAGCCGGGAGAAGACGCGGTCGTTCTGCGCGACCGGCTGATGAACGCTACGCTGGAAACGCCGGAGGAGCCTTCCCACTCGCCGCTTGCGGTCGACATTGAAGGACGAAGAATCCACTTCCGCAAAAAGGTTTTTCTGAATCTTGTCGGGTTCCCGATGAGCATGCTGCCTTTGGCTGTGACGTACATGGCATCGGACAAGGCCGGCAACATTGACGACGTCCTGTTCCGCTTTAAGGAAGACGCCCTGACGCTCACCTGGCGCGAGGGCGATGAAACAACCCCCGTCAAGGCGGCGCTTGACGGGCGCTACGGCTACGGTGAAATGCTGCTGGGCGGCGTGAATTACAAGGTCTGCTGTACGGCGAAATGGCTGAATAACAACAGTCTCTTTGTGTCGGTACGTCCGATCGAAACCATCGGCAAACGGATGCTCGAATTCCGCTTCCGCGGAGACAAAGTGACGATGCTCCCGTCGTCCTCCACCCCGATCCCGGAGATCGCGGAATTCCTTGAAAAGGGCTTCCGGGATATGTGCCATGTCAGAATCGTACAGAAGGCTGTGCACGTCATTCTTTCGCTTCTTCCGCCGATCGTGGAGCCAAAGCACCGCGGCAGGTTTATTGACTGATATACACCAAAGCAAAAAAGCGCCGGTCCGGCGCTTTTTTACTATTACTGTCTCTTATTATGCTTTCTCCAGAAGTGGTTTCAGGTATTGGCCCGTGTAGCTGTTCGGGTTTTCGGCGACCTCCTCCGGCGTGCCGGTCGCAACGATCTCGCCGCCGCGGTTGCCGCCCTCCGGTCCGAGGTCGATGATGTAGTCCGCGCATTTAATGACGTCAAGGTTGTGCTCGATCACAACAACGGTATTGCCCCCGTCGACCAGCGTCTGCAAAACGTCAATGAGTCGGTGCACGTCGGCAGTATGAAGTCCCGTCGTCGGTTCGTCGAGGATATAAAGCGTTTTTCCGCTGGCTCTGCGGGAAAGTTCCGTCGAGAGTTTGACGCGCTGCGCCTCGCCGCCCGAAAGTTGGGTGGAGGGCTGCCCGATGCTGATATACCCGAGTCCGACGTCAAAAAGAGTCTGCAGTTTTCTGCGGATTGCCGGGATGTTCTCAAAGAAACGAAGGCCTTCCTCCACAGTCATATCCAGCACCTCGGCGATATTCTTGCCCTTGTATCGCACCTCGAGCGTTTCGCGGTTATACCGAGCGCCCTTGCAGACTTCACACGGGACGTAGACATCCGCGAGGAAGTGCATTTCGATTTTGACGATGCCGTCTCCCTGACAGGCCTCGCATCTGCCACCGGCGACGTTGAACGAAAAGCGCCCCTGCGAATAGCCGCGCATTTTTGCGTCGGAGGTTTCGGAGAAGAGTTTGCGGATATCCGTAAACACGCCGGTGTAGGTTGCGGGATTGGAGCGCGGCGAACGGCCGATAGGCGACTGGTCGATGTCGATGACTTTGTCAAGTTCCATTACGCCCTCAAATCCGTCGTTTTTACCGGGAACCTTTTTCGCGCCGTTGAGTTCGTTTGCAAGTTGTTTATAAACGATCTCGTTGACAAGACTCGATTTACCGGAGCCGGAAACGCCTGTCACGCAGATAAACTTTCCGAGCGGGAAGGAGACGTCGATGTGCTTGAGGTTATTTTCCGCAGCGCCGAGAACTTTTAGCTCTTTTCCGTTTCCGGGACGGCGAACCGAGGGGATCTCGATCCGTTTTTCCCCCGTCAGATATTGCCCCGTGATAGAGCGATGACAGGCCTTGATATCTTCGAGTGTTCCCGCCGCAACGATCTCACCGCCGTGGATGCCGGCGCCGGGGCCGATGTCGACGATGTAATCAGCCGCCTTCATGGTATCCTCGTCGTGCTCGACGACGATCAGCGTATTGCCGAGATCGCGCAGGTCCTTTAGCGTTTTAATCAGTTTGTCGTTGTCGCGCTGATGCAGGCCGATGCTCGGCTCATCCAGCACGTAAAGGACGCCGGTCAGCGCGGAGCCGATCTGCGTTGCAAGGCGAATACGCTGACTCTCGCCGCCGGAAAGCGTGCCGGACGACCGGGAAAGCGTCAGATAATCGAG
>CAMVBD010000147.1 GCA_947165615.1 uncultured Clostridia bacterium
TCAAGAACGATGACCCACGCATACCGAGAAATCTATCTGAGTAACGCGCAGTCGGTGTTGGGTGACGCATTTGAATACGCAATAAACACTTGTCAAATACCCGGCGATGATTTTGTCAAGCTCTTTGTCGCAAGCTCGATAAGCAAACGAATGGAAAACGGCGAACCGTCCCTGCTTTCCGGAAAAAGCGGAATTGAGATCGCGATCGAAGTCGTTCTTGAAACCACCGGAAAACATCTTGAAACAGAACCGCAGGAACATATCGAACGCTCCGTGGAATACTGGATCGGGTGGGCTGTGGCGTATTATCAATGGTATTCGGCAAGACGGTACAGCGACATTTTCAAAGTGCTGACCTTCGATGATCTCCAGAAGATGTATTATACTCTCCACGAAGCGGATATCACAAAGTTTGTCGATATAGTGGAAGAGCGGATCAAAGAACACTTCAAAGATACCAACCTGAAACGGATCCGCACGGCATACGGCTGCACACAGGCGGAACTTGCTAAACAGTCTGGCGTAAGTCTTCGCTCAATCCAGATGTACGAGCAACGTCGAAAGGATATCAATAAAGCAAGCGCGGAAACACTGTACAGCATTGCAAAAGTGCTGGGATGCACGATTGAGGATTTGATTGAAAAATAAAAAGAATGTACGGTGATAGTGAAAAATAGATAACAAGGAAGAACCATTAATGAACAATAAAGAACGAAAAGCGTTTTGGGATGCGCTATGTAACATTCGAGATAATGCGCCTGAACATGTTCAAGATCTAATTGCTACAATGAAAATGCCGGAAGCTTTATGCAGATTCCGCTCTGTAAACGAACGATCTTTAGCACAACTGCTAGAGAACAAACTGTATTATTCCTCTGCCGACTATTATGATGATCCGTTTGATACTTTTATACATGTTGACATGGCACGGATAAAAGAATGGCATGCAGTGATTAGCGATCAAATCAATTCGGACAACCCGGTTTTTCTTGGTTGGCTTAAGAAATTGGAACCAATTACGGGAGTCAGTGGAGAACAATTCCTCAACAATTTGAAGGAACATCCATTGGATTTGTCGGTTTTTCCAAATCGGATAAAGCAGGTCAGAACGGTTATACAAAGGAATTTGTTTTCAATCTGCTTTTGTGAGAATGCACTGAACGAAACTTTGTGGCTCAAATATGCAGAGAGCTATAGCGGTTTTGCTATGGTCTATGATATAAAGAATGAAAACACCTTTTTATGCGGTAAAGAGGGCACCTGCAAAAACTGTCGTTCATCGATTGAACGTCCGTCAATATATCCTGTTTATTACACTGATGCACCCTATGATGCAACGCAATTTGCTTTTGCGTGTCTATTGTGGGGAACCCAAGTCCCGCCGCAGTTTTTAGAGTTCAGCTATAAAGTCGTCATGTGGGAAGCTGAAAGAGTTTCACTTATCAAGAAAAAGTGCCATGAATACGACGGTGAATGGCGCATGATCCGTCCGACTATGGCGCCGGATCGGACATGCATAAAAATGAGACCGCAAAAAGTTATATTGGGTCTCAGAATGCCTGAATATGAACGGTTGCTGGTTGTCTCGGCAGCAAAGATTGCTGGAATTAACAAAATTGAAGAACTGTACATTGATGATTCTGATCAATTGGCGACCAGACCGTTTGCGTGATTTGCCCTCGAAGTTCATTCCAGTGAGATGTATTTGAAACTTCACAATGACCATACGATAAATATGCTTGGGATATGCAGCAAGCAGTACGAGGCATCACTGTATTGTTTGGATAATCTACTCTATGAAAAAGTCAAGTACGATTCGGCAAATCATACTTGACTTTTTTGTAATGCGATTTTAGGTTTCGTCCATTGTTAACTCTGCGAATGGCGCGTCTGTTCCGATGAAGGTTTCATGCGTGAAGCGTGCGCCGAGGCGGAAGCCGATGATGAAGCTGTCGAGGCAGCACGAGTCGAGGACTTCGGCACCTATTCTGAGATACTGTTCAAATGTGGCTTTCTGCTCGTCGGTGAACGACTCATTCAATTTAGTTTCGAGCACGTCCCGTTTTTGTATCGCTTTTTGTATCTTGCTACCAGGGCGGACGCGGCGCTCGTTCGGGGATATATTTCCGTAGTATAGATCTTCCAATATGTTCGGCATGAGGTTTCCTCCTATGTTTTTCTTATGGTCCTTGGAGGAAAAATGCGCGCAGGTGCCGTAAACAATTGATTTTTGTTGGGGTTTGGTCAAATCCGTTATCTCCACTCGGACCATGCCACTTTAGCGCTTCAAAGTGATGGATTTTGAGCGCTTACAGATGCGTAATATAATCATTGCAATAGAAATGCCATCTTCAGATGAATGGTGCGATAAGGGAAAGAACAGCGCGATTCAGTACTCAAACGGATGTTTCCAGTAATGAATACGAAGTACGTTTAACGCATCCTCCAAAGTGGGTTTTTCAAACACTTCCTCTATTGCTTTGTTTATGATCTGCTCGTCATAAACCTCTTCGATATGAAGCGATTCCAGTAAGAAGGCCGCTTCATCTTCTGTCAATTTTATCGTTTCACGTTGAGATTCCAACACCTGCTCTTCAGCGTTTTGAACTCCTTTCCTTTTGAGGTTTTTCACGACCGGCCAAAGAAAAGCGGCCATAGCAAGAAGAGGAAGACCAACGGCGCCTTCATCATATATCCAATCAATGGCGAACGCGGTCCTTTTGGCATACTCCTGATATTCCGGGGCATCGACCTTGGATCCGAGAAGCGGGAAAAACGTCCCGAATAAGCCGTATTCAAGCAGAATACACGCTCCGGTATATGTGTATCCTGCCGAGAAAAAGCCGGGCAGATTCGATTTTTTTGCCCCCGGAGATATTTCTTTCGCCAGTTCTTTTCCGTATTTTTTGACAGCTTCTTCAAGCTCTTTGCTCAGATCAAATCCAAAGCGCGCTTTGAAACGGAGTGCTCTGAGTACGATCCTCGGGTCGCAGTGAAGCGCGTCATACGGCGCCGCGGGAGTTGAGATAACGCCCTCTCTGAGATCGTATAAGCCGCCGAACCAATCGATCAATTCTTCCGTTGTTGTATCATAATAAAGGGTGTTGATCTTCAGATCTCGCTGAAATGCGTCAAAAAGAAGGCTGCTGCTGTACAGCTCGTCAGGTTCGAAATCCGGAACGTGGACCTTCCCGTAATAGTCCGCCGGAATATTGACCATCGTGCAAATATCCACGATCTCGTCTCCGAAATCGATATAACCGAATTCGTGACCGCTCGGTATTTTGTGGAATTGAATATTGTCAAATATGTTCCGAAGGTCTTCGTTGGATGCGTCTGTAACAAAATCAAAATCATTCACCGTATCATTCAGCACGAGATCTCTGACCGACCCCCCGCACAGATATGAGTGAAAGCCGTTTTTGTAAAGAGTGTCAGCCACATACCTGTCGTGCGGCGGCAAAATGCCGGAATCGATTTTGTGAAGCGATTTGGGGATCACCAACTTTTCATATCCATTTTGTTCGACGGATTCGCGGTGCGCGTCGATCAGCCGATTGATCGCGGGATCCTCAAACATCGGGCCGCACGCCTTGCGCTTGGGCAAATACGACGTCGGCATCTGCGACTTATAAAAAAGCAAATTACTCAGTTTCATTGTTTCTCCTGTCTATCGTAAATATGATATTATTGCTGTTAAAGGCGTTAAAATACCGAACGTCCTTCGCCAATCCCGTGATGATCCTGAGTCCGATGCCTTTTTCGCTGTCGTCCGATCCGTGAGCTTTGCTCCATTCGAGAGGATCAAAATACCCGCAGAGATCCCGGATCGTAAGTGTGATATGCTCTTCGTCGATGACTGCTCTGTAATCGATCCCGAATTCTTTGCGCTTTGTTTTTTTTCCGTGAGCGACGACGTTGCCCGCCAGCTCCTCCAATGCCAAAGCCATATTTTTTGCCACACGGTCGGTCGTCTTATGACGGAGACAGAATTGTTCTAAAGCGGAACATTCCCGCATCACGTCATCCATCGTTTCAATATGCGCATATAAATTATTATCGGTCGCTCCGCCGAAATCCTCCGGCAGAAGCAGAAAATCATCCGGGCTTTTGATCGCTTTTTTGCGGTAAATACATACGGCGATCACAATAACGATTATCATCAGCAGCTTGCTGAGCGCGAGGGAAGCAAGGACGCCTTTGCTGCCGAATCGAAGTCCCAAAATCAATGCGGAAGCGATCGGAACGAAAAATCGCTCGAAGAATACCAGGACGTTTACCAGCTTCTTTTTGCCGGTGCCCTGCAGGAAGTCCATATATATTGTTGCAAGCGCGTCAAAGACCAGCCCGACAGCCATACAGCATATTCCGAAAACGGCAAGCTCCGTCACTTCCGGATCCGAGGTGTAGATCCCGGCGATCAAAGGGGAAGCAAAAAACACCAGCCCGCTCACAGTCAGCGTTATGATCAGCGTTGCTTTAAGCGCAAATTTGAAAAGTCTTTTCAAGCCCGATCGGTCATTCGCGCCGTAGTGCAGGGAACTCAGACTTGACATAGCCCTTCCGAGCCCGAGACTGAAACAGAACATCAGATTGCTGATATCCCCCTGGATTCCTTTGGCGGCGACTCCCGCCGCCGTGAGGGCGACCGCGAGGTTGAATCTGGAGATGAACAGATTGCGAAGCGCCGTGGCAAGTCTGGTGATAAGCGCCGGCAACCCTGAAGCGCCCACTTCTCGTAAAACCCGGAGCGAGGGCTTTCGGAGCAAACGGAAATAAGCTTTTTTTCGGAAGAAGTGAGTCAGCAGGATCAACGCCTGGACATAAAAGGCGACCGTCGTGGCAACGCCCATTCCGAACGTTCCTCCGTCAAGGACAAATACGTTCAGGAGATCTCCGATGACGTCCGTTACGCATAATACGACCGAAGAAGCGGTAAAAAGGGCTTTGTTGCTGTCCAGGACGATAACGGGCCCCATGATCTGGATCAATATAAGCGCGG
>CAMVBD010000148.1 GCA_947165615.1 uncultured Clostridia bacterium
AAAACGTCCAGGACTGGGCGCTCTCGCGCAACCGCTACTGGGGCACGCCCCTCAACATCTGGGAGTGCAAGTGCGGGCACAGAACGTGCGTCGGCTCTATTGCCGAACTCAAAGCCCTGTCCGACAACTGCCCCGACGACATCGAGCTGCACCGTCCCTACATCGACGCCGTGACCCTCAGGTGCGAAAAGTGCGGCGGCGAAATGAAGCGCGTGCCCGAGGTCATCGACTGCTGGTTCGATTCCGGCTCCATGCCCTTCGCGCAGCACCACTATCCCTTTGAAAATCAGGAGACCTTCTTAAAGCAGTTCCCGGCGGACTTCATTTCCGAGGGCGTCGACCAGACGCGCGGGTGGTTCTACTCCCTTATGGCGATCTCCACCCTTCTCTTCAATAAGGCCCCCTATAAGAACGTCATCACCCTGGGCCTTGTTCTCGACGAGGACGGGCAGAAAATGTCCAAGTCCAAGGGCAACGTCGTGGATCCCTTTGACGCGCTTAAAAAATTCGGCGCCGACGCCATCCGCTGGTATTTTTACACCAACTCCGCCCCGTGGCTGCCGAACCGCTTTTACGACAAGGCGGTGCTGGAAGGGCAGCGCAAATTCATGGGCACGCTGTGGAACACCTACGCGTTCTATGTGCTTTACGCGAACATCGACGCATTCGATCCCACGAAATATGAACTGAAAGACCCCGGCGTCATGGACCGGTGGCTGCTCTCGCGGCTGCATTCCACCGTCAAGGCCGTGGACGAGCATCTCGACAATTACCGCATCCCCGAGGCCGGCAAGGCGCTCGATACCTTTGTGGACGAGCTTTCCAACTGGTACGTCCGCCGCTCGCGCGAGCGTTACTGGGCGTCCGGCATGGAGCAGGATAAGGTCAACGCGTATCTGACGCTCTATACGGCGCTTGTCACCCTTTCAAAGATCTCTGCGCCCATGATCCCGTTCATGGCGGAGGATATTTACCGCAATCTTGTCCTGTCCGTCAGCCCCGACGCGCCCGAAAGCGTGCACCTGTGCGCCTTCCCCAAAGCGGACGAAAACTGCATCGACCCGGCGCTGGAGGAATCCATGCGCGAGGTCCTTGACATTGTGGAACTCGGCCGCGCCGCGCGCAACGGCTCCAACATCAAAAACCGCCAGCCGCTGCAGGACGTCACCGTCGTCGGCGAAAAGGTCCTGCTGCCGGAGTTTGCCGCCATCGTCGCGGACGAACTCAACGTCAAGGAAGTCCACTACGCCGATACGGCAGCAGGCCTGCTCAATTTCTCCTTTAAGCCCCAACTCAAGACCCTCGGCCCGAAGTACGGCAAAAAACTCGGCGAGATCCGCACGGTCCTCTCGTCTCTGGACGGCCTTGCGGCAAAAGCCGAACTTGACGAAACGGGCGCTCTCGTCCTGCATCTGTCCGACGGGGACATTTCGCTGACAGCGGAGGATCTTCTGATCTCTACCGAACAGGTCAACAACGCCTATACGGTCTCCGACCACGGCGTCACCGTCGCGCTCAATACCGTTCTGACGCAGGAGCTCATTGACGAGGGCTTCGTGCGCGAGCTCATCTCCAAGATCCAGACCATGCGCAAGGACGCGGACTTTAACGTTACGGACCACATTTCGGTCACGGTTTCGGGCAGCGAAAAGATCGACGCCATCGTGAGCGCCTATGCCGCCGAAATCAGGGGCGGCGTGCTTGCCGACTCGGTCACGGTCGCCGAACCCGAAGGCCACGTCAAGGATTGGGACGTCAACGGCGAAAAGGCCGTCATCGGCGTCAAGGTCGTCTGATCCATTCCCGTTTTTCAGATTCTCCCGAAGCCAAAAGGCTTCGGGAGGTCTTTCTTAAAAGGAGAAAGAATATGAGCATTTTAGATGCCTTTCTGAAAATCCCCGATAAAAATGAGATCAAAGGCAGCATCGGCGAATGGCTTGCGGGTACATTCTGCAAAATGTTTACGGACGGACTTGTCCTTCATGACGTTCTGATCGACGGCGCGGACGGACATACCTCTCAGATCGACCTGATCCTGATCGGAGCAAAAGGGTTGTTTGTTGTGGAAGTCAAAATGTTCCCGGAGGCAAAAGTCTACGGAGACGGCCAGAGATCCAAATGGTATTATTATAAGCACGGCGCAAAGTATGAGATTTACAGTCCGCTCCGTCAGAATCAAAAGCATATTGAATATCTGAGATCGCTTTTACAGCCGGAATTCGGAGATTTACCGTTCTTTTCCGTCATTACGCTGCTATGTGATGATTTTAAGGTGTCGAATATCAATCCGTCCGGAGATAAAACGACGGTCGTCTGCTCCTCGCTGCCTGCTATGAAAAAAGGACTCGATTTGTTGGCAGCCGCGCATCCTGCTGTGTTGGGGCAGGAGACAAAGCACAGCATTTATGCTTTTATTCAGGAAAGACAGTATGCCGGAAAAGAGGCGCGGCAGCAGCACAAAGAAGATGTGCGGGGATATAAAGAAGAAATAGAAAAACGGAAAGAAGAGAGAATCTGTCCGTATTGTCATGTCCCGCTTGTCGAGCGCAAAGGAAAATTCGGTTCGTTTTACGGGTGTCCGAATTATCCGAAATGCCGTTATACCCAAAAAGGAACAAAAGAGGACACAATTTAAAGATTTCCGAAGAACTGTTTCTGTTTTTCAACTTGTTACGTGAATTATCTCAACATAAAAAAAGAGTTTCCACTTGCTCCGTGAAAACTCTTTTTTTGCTCTGACGGGAAAAGTCGCTTTCGTGACTCCGTTTTACGGTCTTACTTTACTTTTTGAAGTACTCAAACACCTTGTCCAGATTTCCGAGGCCGAGCAGCAGGGCTTTGAAAAACTCGAAAATACGGCGGAAGAATTCCAGCACGGAGGAATGCGGCTTTTCGGAGAGCCCTTCTCCGTCGTCGGCTGCGCTTACCGTATAGGAGAACACCGCTTCGGCGGCTGCATGGTCGGAGCAGTCTTCTCCGTTTGCGTTATAGACGTGGAGATAGCCGAAGTCCTCGGCAGTCAGCGTGACGCCGCAGCCGTCTTTATAAAGGAAGCGTTCCACGGAATCCCAGCGGCCCCATTTTCCGGTCCAGCCTTCGCCCATTTCGGCGGTCCAGCGGCTGCAGTCGTCGTAATCGCCGTTGTTTTCGATCTCGACCCAGGCGTCCTTCAGCCCCGCGCCCTCGATCAGAAGTTCTTTGAGGCCGGAGGCGTCGTTGAACAGATAGGCGTTGAAGTCGCCGGTCACGATCACCGCGCGGTCCGTGTCCCTGCCGTTGATCAGGTCGCGCAGCTGGGTGAAATTGTCGCGTCTCGCGGCAAGGCTGCCCGCGTCCCCGTAAGCGTCGGCGTGGATGTTGTAAAAGCCGATATAAACGTTCGGCGCGACGTTTACGCAGGTGTAGGTGATCCCCTTTGTGGAAAACTGATCCGCGCCGTCGTCGGCGATGCCGTAAAGGGAATTCCACTGGATATGCTTTTCGTTATACATCGGAAAACTTTTTGTAAAGGTGGAGGTGCCGTCGCCGAACGGCACGATCCCCCTGTGGAAGGTGGAATAATTGTATCCCTTCAGCGTGGAGACCAGTTCGTCGTGGTAGCCGAAATCCTCCTGCGCCGCGAAAATATCGTACCCCTTTTCCGAGACGAAAGCGCCGATGGCGCGCTGGTTGGCGGGCACGTCCCGCGTCCCGCCGGTAATGAATGAAATATCCGGCAATCCCGCGACGTTATAGCACAAAACGGAGAAACTGCCGGCTTGTGCCGTATTTTCCGGCTCGGCGGCAAACGACGCGGGGAGAAGTCCAAGCGTCAGCAGTACGCTCAGCAATACGCAGATACCTTTTTTCATAATAGTTCCTCCTTTTTTATTCAGATCTTCATTGCGGCTTCATAGGCGCCCCAGATCACGCTTCTGAGGTTGCCGACCTTTTTGCAGTCGCCGACAAGGGTCACGTTTTTGCCGCCGCGTACCAGCGGGTCCGGGATATACCCGGCGGAGCTGATGACCGAATCGCAGGGGATCGTCAGCGTCTCCCCGCCTTTGACGACCGTGATCTCGCCGTCGCGCACTTCCTTTAAGACCGTTTCCAGATACACCGGCACCTTGTTCAAAGCGAACCATTCGCGCAGATAGGAAGAGTTCGCAAGGCAGACGCCGGTCTGAGCAATCAGGTCGTTTTTCATTTCGACAATGATCGGCTTGTGCCCCTTGAGCGCCAGTTCATAGGCGATTTCGCAGCCGGTCAGCCCGCCGCCGATGACAGCGACCGTTTTTCCGACTTCCTTTTCACCGCGCAGGTATTCGCAGGCTTCCACGGCCTTTTCAAAGCCCGGTACGTTTCCGAGAAAACGCGGCACGGCGCCGGTCGCGACGATCACGGGCTCGTCGCCGAACAGGGAAATATCGTCGATAGGAGTGTTCAGGTGGATCTCCACGCCGAGAAGCTCCATCTGCCGCAGATACCATTTCAGCAGGTCGCGCAGTTTGCCCTTGTAGCTTTCGGCGGAGGCGGGAATGAACGTACCGCCGAGACGTTCGCTCTTTTCGTAAATGACCGGCTCATGGCCGCGCAGTTTCAGAACGCGGGCCGCCTCCATGCCGCCGATGCCGCCGCCGACGATATGCACCCGGCGCGGCGTTTTCGCCGGAACGATCTTGTGCTTGTCCCACTGCATCATTTCCGCGTTGACGGCGCAGCGGGCAAGGCCCAGGGAGTCGAACAGCGACTGGTCGTTCGGGACGCCCTGATAGTGGCACATATTAAAGCACCCGTTGTGGCAAAGGATGCAGGGACGGATATCCTCGGCACGGTCCTCGATGAGTTTTGTGACCCATTCGGGGTCCGCCAAAAACTGTCTGGCAAAACCGGCACCGTCGATCTTGCCGTTTTTGACGGCGTCTGCCGCGACAAAGGGGTCCAGTCTTCCGGCAGGGACGACCGGCAGATTCGTAA
>CAMVBD010000149.1 GCA_947165615.1 uncultured Clostridia bacterium
CTACACTGTAAAAGCCCCGGACAACCTGGATCCGTTAAAACTTTCAAAAGATTTGTCAAAATGCAATGGTGTGGAAAACGTAGCTGTTAGCAAAGATTAAATTTTTATCAGATATTATTATTCCACTACATTAATTTTTGTAAAATAACATCCCCCATCAAAATTTGACCATGGATCTGTTTTTACAGATTCCCTTAACCGCAACGTATATGTACCAGTCTTCTTAAAAACCAATCTTAATTTACAATAGGGATACAAAAAATAAGAAGAATCTTGTGTACCAAGAATGATATCACTGTTTTCATCCTGTTTTGGAGGATTTACAAATTCTACAAAAATTGCATTTTCATCATCCCATTCAAACAATTTACCTTCAAGCAGTGTTGTTTCAACGTCTTCCAATAATTCTATGGCGATTATTTCATTATTTTCATTGGCAAACTCAAATCCAATCATAAAGTGCCAGCGCATAACTCGGACTAATTTTAATCCAATGAGTTCATTTACACGGTTTTGAATTATTGCCTTCTGCCATTCTTCCAATGTTTGCCCCTTCTGCCTTGTTCCTTTATGGCTTTTGCGGCTTCTTCAAGATCGTAATTGTCATAATTCTTCCCATGTGATTCATCATGGAGCTGCCGCGCTTGATCTTTTGTCAATCCATATTTCTTCATAACTGTGTCAAATTGAGCATCTTGCCTATCCATTGAGCGCGGCATACCTTTTGATTTTCTGCCGCCTCGACCAGACGAATTGCAAACCCCCAATATGATTCACCTCATATTATACGGAATATATCGGAAAAAATCAACCCCATTCCTTCTTGTATGTATCCTTGCGTATGATTATAGTATCGGGCTAAAATGATGTCAAGCAACGGCTGTCCGTAAAAACGGACTACATGATCTTTCCATTGCTTTTTATCAGCATAAAAAACGGCAGACAATGGTTTGTCTGCCGTTAAGATGATATGGCTTCGTTGCGAATATGCCGCTTGATGGCTTCTGTCCGTCTGACAGGAAGCGTATTCGGATCCGGGACGTCCACAAAAGCATTCCGGGAAATACATTGCCTGTCTGACGGAATATTTTTTTTGAAACGCCGGACCTCGCTTATGCCGCGGCGTCCATGGCGTAAGCGCCGATGATGGTATCGTACGCAGTGATGGCTTCGGAAAACCTCGCCTTCAAGGCGTCTTCCGCGTAGAGTCCGTTCTCCGTGCGGTCAAGCCCCGGAATGACGACGGGGAATACCACCGGGGGATGCGCCAGGTCCAGAAGGGAAAGACTGCGCAGCTGCGCGGTGCTCTGATAGACGAGGTCCACGGACCAGAAAGGCGCGCCATCCTGTGACAGCCAGCGGGAGAACACCAGCTTACAGCCGATGGGGGTCTTTTCCACCGTCTCCGGCAGATCGTATTGCGTCACGCCCAAAGACGCCAGCACGCTGCCCAAATTGGAATCGTGGCCGCACAGGAAGGTGAATACCCGGTCCTCCCGCTCCATTTCGGCGGCGATCTCCTGCAAAAGGGGATGCGCAACGTTCGGGGCGATCAGAGGCGCCGTAAACAGCACGTCGCCGTACACGTCCTTGATCTCGCTGATCTTCCGCCAGTCTTCCCGGCTCAGCGTACGGCCGAAGGCGGCGCGGGTCTCGTCCGCCTCCTCATAGTACTGCAGCACAAGCGCGTCGCTGACGGAGCAGGCGGTTTTCAGGGAGCCGCTCATGCCCGGCTCCGCGTTCAGCTCCAGCTTCAAGGTCAGGTCGTCCGTTACCAGCGGGGTCACGTCGCCGTTTTTCCACGCTTCCGACTGCTCCAGACCGATCACCTCGGATAAGAGCGCGTAATTGTCCGCAAGCCCGGCGATCGCGTCGCCGAACCGCTGACGGATCTGCGCCTCCACATCGGCACGGTAAGCGGAGCTGACGAAGGTGAGCTGCGGCGTAAAGACCGGATCCATGGCGTCAAATTCCATGTGGTATTCCACCTGAAGATTTGCCGTGGGCAGCAGACCCGCAGTGAAATACTCCGCAGTGGCAATGGTTCTCTGCTTGGAGTTGGCGTACACCCGCACTTCTGAATCCGTCGGGTGATAGTTTTCGGGGAAGAGGTTTTCCGCCTCCAGCCACTTGCGGAAGTACTGGCCCATCAGGGTCTCCAACGCTCCGCCGCGAAGGGAAAGCTCGCTGGGGCCGGAGCTCCATTGAAACCATTCGTGAGGCGTGACTGTACCCAGCAGCGAACCGCCGCCGCTGAGGGGAGAGCGGATATTATGGCGGCTGAGCACCACTACCTTATCCAGCGTGTAACCCTCATGGGACAGGCTGTAAGGCTCCGCGGAGGACCCCGCAGGGTCTTCCTTTTGTCCGGATTCGCTTGCCTGTGCCTCGGCTGTTGCCGAGGTGTTTTCCGGTTCCGCTGCGGCGGGACCGTTCTTTTTTGGGTTCAGCCAATACACCGCCTGCGCGGTGAGGGCGCAGACCAGCAGCAATGACACGATGACCAGTAATACGTTTTTTTGCTTGTTGCTCATTTTGAGGATCTCCTTGCAGTTGTACTCGGTTGTTATCTTGCAGAGCGGACGCGGTCTGTCATGGCGTCAGCCGTTACACCCTTGCCGGTGAAGCGGATCTGTACGACCGCGGCGAGCGCGGCGCCGATGAAAAACGCCGCAAGGATGCATAGCTTGTTTTTTTGCTCATAAACAGTGTCCTTTCTGCTTTTTCCATTTTATTCTAAAGACGCGGACGCTTATTGTCAAGACCTCCGCCTTTTTTGTGTTAAAAAAACACCGCGTTGCGCGGCGTTCCTGTCGTTTGGTCCCGTTCGGCGGACGCCGCCTGCATTGTCTTGCAATTTGGATGTTTTTCATTTATACTGTAAGGGACGGGACCGATTGGCCGCCGAGATCCCAAAATGGTGGAACGGTCCGTTTTTCTGCGGCTGGAAGGAGCAGGCGGTAACGCCCGGCGTTGAGAATCCCAAGGACGCCGAACAGCAGCGCCGTGCACAATAAAACCGCCTACCGGGATTATTACGAAAACAGCCGGACCGGCGCGTTCTTCTTTATTTATCTGACGTGGCTGGAAACCGGCTGCCGCGAATCGCCGGAGGAACTGTGCCGGCTTGTGCGGCAAATCGTCAAAAAAAAACGTTCTGAGCCGCGGCTGCCGCACGGGAGTTTATGACGACAAACGGAAGGATTTTTTCTTGTATCTTTTGAAATTCTGTGATATAATGCCATCAAAACGCACAACGGAAGCCTGAAAACCGCACGGGGGGCGAACGACTTGAAAATAAGTAAAAAACTGATCCTGTCCATGCTGGCGCTGACGCTCGGCATGCTTCTGCTTGCCGAAGCCGGCCTTTTTGTCCTGATCGCCGATCTGAAAGAGGACACGCAGGAACTGTACAACGATCTGAGATCGGACGCGGAGCAGACGATCGTGGAAGGGCTGTACGCGATGGACTCCGATTCCCTCGGGGTCATCGCCGATATGCAGACCGAGGTGACGGATTCCCGTCTCCGGATCGTTTCGGACGCTGTGGAGCAGTCGGCGGAATTTGCCGAACGCCTGTACGGCGCGCCGTCGGAGTACCGGGACTCTCCCTACGAGCCCGTTCATCTGTCCGAGGCGCCCGCGACGCTTTCCGCGCGGTACATGTTTTGTTCGGGCGACAGTGAAGACTTGTATGAAGAGCTGCGGCTGATCTCCAATATGGAGGAGATCTTCGCGCCGATCATGAAGTACAACAGCCGGTTCTTTGACAATCTCTACGTCGGCACTGCCAGCGGGATCTTTTATCAGTACACGGACAACAACGTGTTCCGCAAGGATTACGTCGTGACCGAGCGGCACTGGTACGTCAGTTCCGTCGCCTCTCCCGACGAGATCCGCTGGAAGGAGACGGAGATCGACTCCTACGGCAGACCGTGCATTACGGCGTCCAAGGCCGTAAAGGCTCCGGACGGGCGCGTCGTCGCGGTGGTCGCCGCCGACGTCAATTTTGAGCAGATGATGTCAAACGTCATCGGCAGCGGGCTCGGCGAAACGGGCACCTCCTTTATTCTCGGCGCGACAAGAGACCTTGTGGCGTACGCTTCCTTTATGGAGGACGTCGAAGCGCACGGCAGGCTGTATAACGCCTTTGCGGACCATTTTGCAGAGCCCCAGAGTGTCATGCAAAAAATTGACGCCTGCGCTTTCGGCGACGGAGACGCGTTTCATGCCGAAATGGACGGCAGAGAGATCTATATGACCGCCCGCGTGATCCCCTGCACGGGCTGGCTCATCTGCACCGCGATCAACGCCGAGGAGATCACGGAGCCCATCGGCAACGTCAAGGCGCATTCAGACCGGACGTTCGGCGCGGCGCAGACAAGAATGAACGATAAATTCAAAGCGCTGATCGCCGGGACCCTGTCTGCGATCGCCGTCCTCGCGGTCCTTGCCGCCGTGATCGCGCGCTTCCTTTCGCGCACGATCTCAAAGCCCATCATCAAACTGACGGATACGGTCAAAAACATCGGCGAGGGCGACTTTGACACCAAATCGGATATTGATACCCATGATGAGATCGGCGAGCTTGCAAGGGTCTTCAACAAGATGCAGGACGACCTGAAACTGTACACCGAGGACCTGAAGACCGTGACCGCCGAAAAGGAGCGCATCGGCGCGGAATTGAACGTCGCAACGCAGATCCAGGAGGATATGCTGCCGCGTATCTTTCCGCCCTTCCCGCACAAAAAAGAGATCGACCTGTTCGCCTCCATGGACCCCGCCAAAGAGGTCGGCGGAGACTTTTACGACTTTTTCCTTATCGACAACAACCATCTGGCGCTTGTCATCGCGGACGTGTCCGGCAAGGGCGTTCCGGCGGCGCTGTTTATGGTGATCTCCAAAACGCTTATCAAAAACCGCGCCATGGGGGGCGGCACCCCTGCC
>CAMVBD010000150.1 GCA_947165615.1 uncultured Clostridia bacterium
CGCACGTCAGTTACGTGTATGAGGCGGACATTACCGATTTCATCGCCGCGTACCGCAAATTCGATACCGACCGTCCCTCGTTCCGCCTGACCTTCAACACCGCCATGCTCAAGGTGCTGGCGGAGGGCGTGGAGGCCGCGCCGCAGCTCAACGCCCACATGCACTTCCAGCGGCGGCTCGTGCGCGGAAAGGTGACCTATTTCGACCACATCGACGTCTCGGTCCCGTGGACGCTGCCGGACGGGCACATGATGACCATTACCATGCGCGACGTCGGCAACAAAACGCTCAAACAGATGGCGGAGTATACCGACGACATCAACCGCCGCCTCAAAAACACCAATCTGACCGAGGCGCTCTACTCAGTCTCGCTCCACGACACGCTCGAGCGGTTGAAAAAGGGCCGGCTCATCTCGTCGCTGCTGCGCATGTACGGCTCCAAGACGAACCCCCGCCACAGGGTCACGCCCCTGAAGGGCAAGGCAAAACGGGACTACTACGCCATCCCCGAAAAGGACCGCATCGACTACCGGGACTTAAAGCAGGGGACCATTACCATCTCCAACATCGGGGCCAGCGCCAAAGGCACGCGCGGCTTTCTCGACATGCTGATGATCATTCCGCCGCAGATCTGCGCCATCGGCATCAGCGCTTTGCAGCGCAAGCCCGTCGTCGTGACGGACAAGGACGGCAATGAGAGCGTCGAGGTCCGCAGCATCCTGCCCATCGTCATCTGCTTTGACCACCGCGCGCTCGATTTCGGGCAGGTCATGCCCTTTATCCGACGCATGGAAGAGATCTTCAAGGACCCCTCGCTTGTACTGAAAGACGATTGACCCCCCATGAAAAAAACGCCCTTACGGGGCGTTTTTCTTGTTGTCGGAGACCGGTCCCGGTTTCGGAAACGGCGTCCGGCTGATGGCGTCGACGGGGCAGGCGGCTTTGCACTTGCCGCAGCGGATGCACTCGGTCGAGTTGATGTTTTTCCGGACGTCCACCGCCATGGGGCAGACGGATTCGCACTTTCCGCAGTCGACGCACTTTGTTTTGTCCAGCGCCATGCGCGAGAGGGAAAACCGGTTGAACAGCCCGTATATGGCGCCGAGGGGACAGAGATAGCGGCAGAAAAAGCGCGGGACCCACAGGGCGAAAAGCAGCACGAGGAGCAAAAGCATCGCCTTCCAGCTGAACAGCCAGCCGGCTGCTTCGCGCAGGGTGTCGTTTGTCAGGAGAAGCGGGATGCCCGCCTCCAGCGTCCCCGCCGGACAGATATATTTGCAAAACCAGGGCTGTCCGACCCCGTACTCGTTGACCAGAAACACCGGAAACAGGACGACAAACAGGACGAGCAGAGCGTATTTGAGGCCCCGCAGGATCTTATCGGCTTTTTTGGGTATGTTTATTTTTTTGACCGGGATTTTCGCAAGCAGATCCTGTATGAGTCCGAACGGGCACAAAAACCCGCAGACAAGGCGTCCCAAAAGCACGCCGAACAGCATCAGCGTGCCGAGGACGTAAAACGGGACGCGCCGGTCGGCGCCGCCGAGGACGTTTTGCAGCGCCCCGATGGGGCACGCGCCCAAAGCCCCCGGGCAGGAATAGCAGTTGAGCACCGGTACGCAGACGGCTTTTGTTTTGCCGGTAAAAATTTTGCCGCCCCGAAAGCCCGCAAGGTAGCCGTTGAACAGGACGGCAAAACCCAGTTGGATCAGCGTACGCAGGCGGCCCTGCCGTTTGACCGGGTCCGGCTTTACCCGATCCCGATGCATTCGAGACATACTTTCACCGCCTTTCCGAGCACGGCGGCGGCTTCTCCTCCGGACAGACCGAGATATATGAGCAGTCCGCCCAGCAGCAGCGCGCCCGCGCGCAGGAGGTTCAATGCCCGGCGTTTCACAGCGCGTCCTTTCCCATCGCCGTCAGCGTCTCGTTGACGGCGGCGGTGTAGGCGGCGGAAAAGTCCTGCTGCCCGCCGATGATCTCTTTGCCGACGCACACGCCGTTTTCGTCAAAAAACAGGGTCGTCGGGATATAGAGGACGTTGTCGAGGGTCTTTGTGAGGTCGCCGTCCCAGGTGATGAGGGTCCTGCCTTCATAGCCCGCCTCGCTCAGGATGCGTTCGACGGCGTCTTTGTTGCCGACGGCGTCCACGCAAACGGTCCAAAACTGGACGCGGTCGGGCAGGGACTTCGCAAAGGCGGCAAGGTCCGCCATTTCGGCAAGACACGGTCCGCAGTAGGTGCCCCAGACGTTGACGACGGTCAGGTCGTGCCCCCGGAACGCCGTTTCATTCAGCGTTCCTCCGTCCAGCGTCCCGGCGGAAAAGGACGTTACGTTTCCGAAACTGCCGTTGAAAGGGTAGTCAGCGGGTTTTTCATCCGACGGTCCGCTTTCGGACGCGGGGACGTCAGCCGACGGGTCGGCGGAGGGGGCGTCCGGCTTTGCCGCGCAGGCGGCAAGCAGGAGCGTAAAAAGGAGAAGCAGCGCAATCGGTTTTTTCATGGCGGGACCTCCCGTTGTTTTTTCTTATTATACCCCATCCGTGCGCGAAAGTAAAGAGGAACGAATTCCAAAAAAAGACCGCGGGTTTCCGCGGTCTTCGGGTAGAATCGGGGTCATTCGGGGATAACCCCGGCGCAATATCCCTCGCTGCTGCCTTGCGTCACGGCGACCGGCGCGTCGGCGACCTCCGGCAAGGGCGGCGCCGTGGTCGGCGGCTGCGTTTCGTCCGTATAGGGCACGTTCTCCCGATACAGGCTCATAAAGGCTTCGACCTGCTCGGTCCCGATATAAAAGCACTTGGCGGAGCCGAGGACGTTTGTGACAAGCATGCCGTCCGCCGTCAGCCACAGGCCGAGGTTTTGGATGCCGAGCACCGGGACGTCCACGCGCACGCTCCAGAGCTGCACGCCGGAAAAGGCGTTCCAGCCCTGGTTTTCCAGCGTCTCGGCGTTCAGGAGCCGCTCCCGGATCAGGCTGTCGCCGACGGTATCGTCCGCGTAGACCCGCCGGGTCCAACTGCCGTCCGCTCTCAGGAGGTCCTCATACGCCTCCCCGAAGCGGATGTATTCCCGCAGGTTCAGGTCGCGCAGAAAGTCGCCGAGGGTGGCTGGCTCGTACCACGGGTCATAGTAGACGTAGGTGTTGCCGTCCTCCAGTTCCACTGCTACGGCGGCGTCCGGATTCACGTTCCGGATCTTTTTTGCCGTCGCCGCAAACTCGTGCGTCTGCTCCGCGTAGGCGTCGTACCCCAAAAGCGTTACGTCCCACAGAGGGTCTTCGGCAAGCGCGGGGTCCACCGGCGTGCCGGTCACGCTGTACTCCCGCCCGTCGCGCTGAAAGGCGGTCCAGCGGCCGGGCGCGTCTTTTTCTTCCCAGCGCGGCTCATAACCGATCTCGGACGAGAGGGCGGGCGCCGTGGGTTCGGTCGGCGTCTCGGTCGGCTCGTTTGTCGTCTGTATCGGCAGGACCGGTTTTTGCGCGGATCGTATCGTAAACCAGACGCCCGCGATCACGGCGGCGACGACGGCGACGGCGATCAGCGTCCCGGCGCTGGCGCGTTTTTTGCGGACGGTCTGCGCTTTTCGCAAAATATCCGCCGCCTGTTCTTCATAGGTTTTCATACTCGAATCCCTCCTGTTCTAACAGGTCCCGCAGGGCTTTTTTGGCGCGCCAGAGCTGCGTTTCCACCGCGTGGGCGCTTTTCCCGAGGACCTTGCCCGCCTCTTTGCGCGGCAGGTCTTCAAAATAGGTCAGAAACAGGACCCGCGCGTCCTCCGGCGGGAGTTTTTGCAGGGCGGACAGGACCGCTTCGTCCCGCTCTTTTTTCAGGTACGCGCGTTCCACGTCCCGCTTTTCGTCGGGCAGGGCCTCGTCCGCCTCTTCCGTCCCCAGCCGCTTCTGCCGCCGCAGATGGTCGATGGCAAGCCGCTTGCCGATGGTAAAAAGCCATGTCTTAAAGGAGGCCGCGTTTTTGTACGGCGGCTTTTTGACGCAGAGTTTGACAAAGACCTCTTCGGCAAGGTCCTCGGCGTCGGCGACGGAATGCACGTACCCGTCGATAAACAGGACCAGTCCCTCGCGGTACAGCCGCAAAAGCGTCGCCAGTTCCCGTTCTTCCCCGTTCAGAAACCGGCGGTAACTCTCTTCGCCTCTGTCCATCGTCCCGCCTCCTTTTTTCCTGTTTCTTTGAAAGCGCTTTCACCCCTTAAACGAAGCGGGGCAAAAAACCTCACACGGTCAGCCGCTCTTTTATTGTAAAAAATTTTCGGGCAAAATGCAAGCCCCGCCCCGGTTCGTAAAAATTCACAATGCATTCATTGACTGCGCAAAAAAACTGTGCTATATTTACAATGAACAGATGCGTTTTGACGCGGAGAGGATGGTACTTATGAATCACTATGACGTCATCGTCGTCGGCGCCGGCAACGGCGGTCTGGCGGCTGGCGCGACCCTTGCCAAAGAGGGGTATCGCACGCTGGTGCTCGAAAAGCACAACCTGCCCGGCGGGTGCGCGACCAGTTTTGTGCGCGGACGCTTTGAGTTTGAGGCGGCGCTGCACGAACTGTGCGCCGAGTCCACAAGCGACGGGGATTCGGTGGTCAAAATCTTTGACCGCCTCGGCGTGGACGTCCCGCTTTTGCACGAAGAGACGCTGTTTCGCACCATTTGCAAGGGCGAGGACGGCTTTGACGTGCGCCTGAGAGCCGGATACGACAACTTTTTGGACGACATGGAGGCCGCCGTGCCCGGCTGCCGCGAAAGCGTGAAAAAGTTCATCGACCTCAACGTCCTTCTGGACGAGGCGGTGGGTGCCAACAACCATGTCTATCTCGCCGCGCTTGAGCCGCTCGAGAATTTCCTTCTGCTGCTTTGCTGTGCGGAAGCGCGAGAGAAGCTCCACGCGAATCGGATATCCCTCAAATCTCTTGGTTACTGTCTGG
>CAMVBD010000151.1 GCA_947165615.1 uncultured Clostridia bacterium
ATTCTCAGATCGAGGAAGTCAAGCGCATGGCAGATACCGGCGTCGACGGGCTTGTGTTTACGACCAGAGGCATGGGAGACCGTCCGGATGAACTGGTTGATTACATCGGCCGTTTATCCGCATACACCGATCTTCCCGTCTACATGTATGAGTTCCCGGGACTTCAGCCGCATTTGATCAGCGGAGAAACGTACGGGCGCCTTGTTCGGGAATGCGGGATCGTCGGTATCAAAGATACCACGTGTACGGAAGAAGGCATCGCCTCCAAAATCGCCGAAAAAGGAGAGTCCTGTGTCATTCAGGCGAATATGCCGTACTTATATCGCGGTTTTGAACTCGGTGCGCGCGGCGTAATGGCAACGCCCACTTCCTGCGGCGGCGCGTTTTTTGCGCGGTTTTATGACGCTTTCGTCAGCGGTGATTTTGAATTGGCAAAAAAGAGGTATCAGGAAATCATCCTTCTTGACGATTCGATCGACAGCGGATTCAACAATTCCGCAAAGTATCTTGTACAGCTGCAGGGAATAAAAGGATTTCTGCCGATCAACAGAAGCAACAATCGCCTGTCTCCCGCGCGTCTTCAGAGTTTGCGCGCGTTTCATGACTGGTGTGTTTCTGAAGGTCTCATGAAATAAGAAACGATATCGTTTCCGAGAAAAAAGTATCTTCATGGAAGGTACTTTTTTTCTTTTTCCCCTTGCATTCCGAAACGGATTGTGATAGTATATAGGCAATGCGGATGTAGTCCAATTGGCAGAGCGTCAGCTTCCCAAGCTGAATGTTGCGGGTTCGAGTCCCGTTATCCACTCCATTGGCTCCCTAAGAGTATTCTTTAGGGAGTATTTTTTTAGAAAACGGGAAGGAGCACGATATGAAAACCGTCCTTCGTTTTATTGCCGCAAGCGACCTGCATATGAAAACGGATTCTGACAAAGAACGCGATCGCCTGCTGCGCGGAATGGAACTTGCGTATCGGTACGCGGACGCGGATGACTATAAAAAGATCGACGCGCTTTATCTGAACGGCGATTTCGCAAATCATGGGCTGCAGGAAGAAATGGAACGCGTAAAGGCGACTGTCGGGCAATGTGTTCGTCCGGAAACAGAAGTCGTTTATACCCTTGCAAGCCATGAGTTTATGGCGTCAGACGGTGAAGCCGGCGCTGTTTTGCGATTTGAATCACTTTTCGGACAGACGCCGGACTGCCATAAAATAATCGGCGGATACCATTTTATCAGTATCACGACAGAAAGCGGCTGTCATATTTATGAAAAAAAGCAGGCTTGGCTGAAAAAACAACTGCAAATTGCCGCAAAGGATTATCCGAAACCGATATTTGTATTTCAGCACCCGCATCTTACGGATACCGTATACGGCAGTATTTTGTGGGGAGAAGACGAGATCATACCGATCCTGATGGATTATCCCGGCGTTGTGGACTTTTCGGGCCACTCACACGCGCCGGTCAACGATCCGCGCAGCATCCATCAGAAATACTTTACCTGTCACGGAACGGGATCGTTTTCCTATTTTGAACTGGATGAATTCGATAAGATAACGGGGACGATACCGGCAGACGCGGAGCAGTGCGCGCAATTTCTCATTGTTGAGGTGCGTGAAGACGATTCTGTGCTGATCCGGCCTTTTGACATCCTTTCCGGCGAATTTTTCGGAGTGGACCGTTTGATCGAAACCCCCTGGGAACCGCAGACGTTTATTTACACCGACGCCCGGTATCGCCATGCCGTAAAGCCTGTATTCAAAGAGGGCAGCGCGCCTTTTGTTGCTGTAACCGGAGAGAACGTTGAGATCCGTTTCCCGCAGGCGGATTGCACGGCGGAACGTCCGGACAGTTATACGGTGAGGATCCGCGATCTCTCTTCCGGTCAAATCATCCGGCAAATAAATGTCACGTCGTCCTATTATCTCTATCATATGCCGGAAATGATAACGGTGAATGTTCCGTCGGTATCCCCGGGAAAGTATGCCGTCCATATTGTCGCAAACAGTTTTTGGGAGACACAGTCCGAACCTTTATGCGCTGAATTCGAGGTAAAGTAAAATGACGCAGCTTCTGTACTTGCAGGATTCCTATCTTCGGAAAAACGAAGCGGTGGTCGTTGCGGTCCCTCCAAAGGGGATCATGCTGGATAAAACCTGCTTTTTCCCGGAGGGCGGCGGTCAGCCGGGCGACAGCGGCAGTATTTCCGGCGCATTTGTTTCCGATACAAGAATATTGGACGGAGACGTCGTGCACTTGATCCGAGAAAAAGAGAACGTGTTTCAAGTCGGAGACCGTGTATGTTGTGAAATCGACTGGCCAAAAAGGTTTGAGCGAATGCAGGCGCACAGCGCAGAGCACATTCTGTCGGGACTTGCAAACAGCATATTCGAATGTGAGAACGTCGGGTTCCATATGGACGACGTAATCATGACTGTCGATTTTGACCGATTTCTTACCGAGGAAGACCTGCTTTTGCTGGAAGAGAAGGCAAATATTTGTGTTTATGAGGACCATGCCATCACTTGTCAGCCGCTCGATCCCGCAGACCAAAGGCCCTTTCGCAGTAAATTGGAGGATCTGAAAAATCCGCGGATCGTTACAATCGAGGGGATAGACCGCTGCGCCTGCTGCGCGCCGCACCTTTCTTCAACTGCGCAGATCGGCATTCTGAAAATCCTGTCGTTTATGCGTCACAGGGGCGGCATACGCTTGACGCTTGCCGCGGGAAAAACCGCTTACGAGTATTTTTGCAAAATCCACAAGCAAAGCAGTCAAGTCGGAGAGATCCTTGCCGTCAAGCCGACCGAGATCGCTCCTGCCGTCAATTCGCTGATCGAAAAGAACAAAAGCATTTCTTACGAAAAGAACCGTCAGTTTGAACGCCTCATTACGGAAATCGGAGCCTTCCTCCCGAATGATACGGAAAACCGGTGTGTGTGTTTGCCGGATCTGTCGCCGGAAGAACTGAAAACGGCAGCCATGCTGCTGAAAAAAGACGTCCGCGGATTGGTCGTTGTTTTCAGCGGAAGCGACCCGGAAGGCTATTCATTCGCAATGACAAGCGCCTTCGTGGATGTCAAAACACTCACCAGGACCGTGACTGCCGCTTTATCCGGCAGAGGCGGCGGCCGTTTTGACGTCGTGCAAGGGAGATTTAACGCCTCCCGAAAAGAAATCGAAACTTTTTTTGCCGGATTGAAGGGTAACAAGTATGAGAATGCGTAAAAAGAAACATTTGGAAGAAAAACTGGCAGTTTGCCGGAATCTGATGGATTTGCCGCCTGTAACAAAAGACTACCGGCTTGAGATCGCGGAGAAGGATTATCTTGATCCCGTCGCGATTTTCGGCAATGACCATCCCGTTCAAATGGAGATCGGCTGCGGAAAGGGACGGTTTATCACGGAACTTGCAAAGCGGAACCCCGATATCAATTTCTATGCCGTCGAAGTCAATAGAAGCGTCCTGTGTTCCGCCTGCGAATTGGCGCTTTCGGAAGGAGTGGAGAACGTGCGCTTTCTCCACGTCGGCGCGGAAGTCCTTCAAAAGTATATCCGTCCCGGGACCATCGGCAGAATCTATCTCAATTTTTCATGCCCGTTTCCCAAAAAAGCCTATGAAAACAAACGCCTGACAAACGTGCGTTTCCTCACGATCTACAAAGATCTTTTGGCGCCCGGCGCTGAGATCCATCAGAAAACGGATAATATGCATTTCTTTGAGTTTTCGTTGGAACAGTATTCCCTGGCGGGATATAAGCTAAAAAACGTGTCGCTCGATCTCCACGCAAGCGGATTTGAAGAGAACATCATTACGGAATATGAACAGCGTTTCCTTTCGCAGGGACTTCCGATCTACAGACTGGAAGCGTATCTGTAAGCAAATGTTTTGGCAAAGGCAAACAAAAAGACCTCCGATTGCCGATCTCAGGCTTCGGAGGTTTTCTCTTTGCAGTATTCAATCTTCTTTTTTCTTTAGGGTGTTCAGCGCGTCCGAAAAGGATTCAATATCCTTGAAATCGCGGTATACGGAGGCAAACCGTACATACGCGATTTCGTCGATATCCCGCAGTTTTTCAAGCGCCATTTCGCCGATCTCTACGGAAGTGATCTCACGCTCCAAAGAATTCTGGAGTTTTGTCTCAATGTCGTCGATCGCGCGTTCCAGCGTTTCAAGGTCGACCGGACGTTTTTCGCAGGCGCGCAGCAGACCGCTGAGCAGTTTGTTTCTGTCAAAGACCTGCCTGGATCGGTCACGCTTGATAATGACCAGAGGCTGGCTTTCAATCGCCTCATACGTTGTAAAGCGCTGCTGGCAGACCATGCATTCTCTTCTTCTGCGAATACGCTGACCGTCATCGGTCGGTCGGGAGTCCACGACTTTGCTTTCGGGATAACCGCATTTCGGACATTTCATGACAAAGCACTTCCTGTTCCATTGAATTCTATTTTATCATATCATAGAAGCACCCCATAAGCAAGCGATATTTTGTGAATTTTTGATATATCGACAAGATTATTCCGTTTGTGGAAAACATTATCCCTTGCGTTCTCTTCGGGGATCCTGTAAGGTAAATGAGGAGGGGAGTGTCTTGTTTGAAAATGATACGGTTTTATAAGAATTACACATGGGAAGGCATATCGCTTGTGTCCTTTGCGGCTGGACTCATCCTATTGATCCTGTTGTTCCTTTACGGGATCTTGATTCTGATAACGCAGCATGGGGACGCCATGGAATTGACGACCGTATTGGTTCGCGCAAAAGCGCTTTGGGATCTGTCCACAGAACTCATCGGCGCGACAGCGGTTCCAGCCCTGATTGGAGAGATCCTTTTAATCGTATCAGGCATAAAACGGCAGAACGATACAGAAAAATAAAAATATTTCAAAAAAGACTTGATTTTTCGTTTGCAGTGTGAT
>CAMVBD010000152.1 GCA_947165615.1 uncultured Clostridia bacterium
AAACATCGCCGTCTTCGTCTCCGGCGGCGGCACCAATCTGCAGGCGCTGCTAGACGCCGAGACAGCCGGGATCCTGACCGCCGGAAAAATCACGCTCGTCGTGTCCGACCACGCGGACGCTTACGCCCTGAAACGCGCGGAAAACGCGGGCGTCCGGACCGCCGTCGTCACAAAGGCGGAATATCCGACAACTGCCGCGTTTGAGGAAAAACTCGTCTCCCTCCTCACGGAAAACGAGATCGACCTTATCATTCTCGCGGGCTTTATGCGGATCCTGTCCGCCGGCTTTACGTTGCGCTACCCCAAACGCATCCTGAACGTCCACCCGTCCCTGATCC
This sequence comes from uncultured Clostridia bacterium, assembly GCA_947165615.1. GTDB lineage: Bacteria > Bacillota > Clostridia > Oscillospirales > Acutalibacteraceae > RUG806. Next base: position 339 of record CAMVBD010000152.1, read on the forward strand.
CGTCCTTCTGCGGCGAGGGCTTTTACGGCCTTCGCGTCCACAGGGCGGCGCTCGAAAAAGGCGTCAAGGTCACGGGCGCGACCGTACATTTTGTGAATGAAGTCCCCGACGGCGGCGAGATCCTTCTGCAAAAGGCCGTCGAGGTCCTTCCCGGCGATACGCCCGAGATCTTACAGCGGCGCGTCATGGAGCAGGCGGAATGGATCCTGCTCCCGAAAGCCGCCCAGCTTGTCAGCGAACAGATCGCCGCGGGCAAAAACTGAACCGAAACAAAGCAGTCCCACATTCCGCCGGTTTCCGGCAAAAAAGAAAAGGAGCGACCGTATGGACATCTACAAGGTAACCGATCTGACCGAACTGCTCTCCGGCAATCCCTAGCCCGGACGCGGGATCATCATCGGGGAAACGCCCGACGGCAAGCACGCCGTCGCCGCCTATTTCATCATGGGCAGAAGCGCGAATTCCCGCAACCGGATCTTCGTCAAGCGCGACGGCGCGCTGTTCACCGAACCCTTCGACGCCTCCAAGGTGGAGGATCCGAGCCTCATCATCTATGCCGCCGCCCGCGAATGCGGAGATTATTTCGTCGTGACAAACGGCGACCAGACCGATACCATCGTGGAAGGCATCCAAAAAGGCATTCTTTGGCATGTGGCGCTGGCCGTGCGCACCTTTGAGCCGGACGCCCCGAATTTTACGCCCCGCATCTCCGCCGTGCAGAATTTCCTGGAGGGACGCTTCTATTATCAGATGAGCATCCTCAAAAGCGTGGACGCCGAAGGCAGCGGCTGCGCCCGGTTTGCGTTCGGCTACCCGCCCCGTCCCGGCGTCGGCCACTTCCTCCATACCTACGTCACGGACGGCAACCCCATCCCGTCCTTCGTCGGCGAGCCGGAGCGCGTCGCCATGCTCGACGACATCGACGCGTTTACCGATAAACTCTGGAACGCGCTCGATGAAAACAACAAGATCTCTCTCTACGTGCGCTACACCGACCTCAAGACCCTCGAGGTCGACGAGCGGATCGTCAACAAAAACCGGTAAAGGAGACCCGACATGAAAGAATTTGAACTCAAATACGGCTGCAACCCCAATCAGAAGCCCGCGAAGATCTTTATGGCGGACGGGTCCGACCTTCCCATCGAGATCCTGTCCGGCCGGCCCGGCTATATCAATTTTCTTGACGCTTTCAATTCCTGGCAGCTTGTCAAGGAATTAAAAGAGGCAACCGGTCTTCCCGCCGTCACGTCCTTCAAGCACGTCTCTCCCACCTCCGCGGCCGTCGGTCTTCCGCTTCCCGAAAAACTCAAAAAGGCCTGCTTTGTGGACGACGTCGAAGGCCTTGACGCGTCTCCGCTCGCATGCGCGTACGCGAGAGCCAGAGGCACCGACCGCATGTGCTCCTTCGGCGACTGGGTCGCCATGTCCGACGTCTGCGACGTCACGACCGCTTTGATGCTCAAAAGGGAAGTCTCCGACGGCGTTATCGCCCCCGGCTACACGGACGAGGCGCTCGAGATCCTCAAAACCAAGCGCAAGGGGAATTACAACATCGTAAAAATCGATCCTGACTACGTTCCCGCCGCGACCGAGCATAAGACCGTGTACGGTATTACCTTCGAGCAGGGCAGAAACAACTTTAAGATCGACCGGGACCTCCTCTCGAATCTTGTCACGAAAAACAAGGACCTGCCCGAGTCCGCCGTCATCGACCTGATCATCTCGCTCATCACCCTCAAATACACCCAGTCCAATTCTGTCTGCTACGCCTACGGCGGACAGGCCATCGGCGTAGGCGCCGGCCAGCAGTCCCGCATTCACTGCACGCGGCTTGCCGGCTCCAAGGCGGATACGTGGTTTTTGCGCCAAAGCGACAAAGTCCTCAATCTCCCGTTCCGTGCAGATCTCGGCAGACCCGATCGCGACAACGTCATCGACGGCTACATCAACCGCAACGAGGAGGACGTCACGGCGGACGGAAACTGGCAGAAATACTTTACCTCCCAGCCCTCTCCCTTTACGGACGAGGAGCAGCGCGCCTATCTTGACACGATCACCGGCGTTTCCCTCGGCTCCGACGCGTTCTTCCCGTTCTCCGACAACATCGAGCGCGCCAAAAAGAGCGGCGTTTGCTATATCGCCGAGCCCGGCGGCTCCATCCGCGACGATCTTGTCATCGACTGCTGCGACAAATACGGCATGGTCATGGCCTTTACGGGCATGCGCCTGTTCCACCACTGATTCCTTGAAGGCGGGAGTATCCCTCCCGCCGACGCTTGTTCTCAGCGAGGTACTTTATGAACATTGCAGTCATCGGCTCCGGCGGACGGGAACACGCCGTAATCAAAGCCATCAAAAAGAATCCCAGGGTCCAAACGGTCTACGCTCTGCCCGGCAACGGCGGCATTGCCCGCGACGCCGTGTGCGTCAACGTCTCCGCGACGGACCTTGACGCCGTCGTCGCCTTTGTGACCGAAAACAACATCGACTACGCCGTCGTCACCCCCGACGATCCGCTGGTTCTGGGGCTGGTCGACCGTCTCGAAAGCGTCGGCGTGCCCTGCTTCGGCCCGCGCAAAAACGCCGCGATCATCGAGGGCAGCAAGGTCTTTTCCAAGGACCTGATGAAAAAGTACGGCATCCCGACCGCGAAATACGAGGTCTTTACCGACGCCGAGGCGGCGCTCTCTTATTTGGAGACGGCGCCTTATCCCGCTGTCGTCAAGGCGGACGGCCTGGCGCTCGGCAAGGGCGTCATCATCGCCGAAACAAAGGACGAGGCGAGGGCTGCCGTCCTGTCCATGATGCGCGACAAAAAGTTCGGCAAAAGCGGCGAGCGCGTCGTCATCGAGGAATTTCTGACCGGCCCCGAGGTGTCCGTTTTGTCCTTTACGGATTCGCATACCCTCGTCCCCATGGTCTCGTCCATGGACCATAAACGCGCGCTTGACGGCGACAAGGGCCTCAACACCGGCGGCATGGGCACCGTCGCGCCGAACCCCTATTATACGCCCGAGATCGCCGAGCGCTGCAGGAAGGAGATCTTTCTTCCCACCGTCGCCGCCATGAACGCCGAGGGGCGTCCCTTCAAGGGCTGCCTTTATTTCGGCCTCATGATCACCCCCGACGGCCCCAAGGTCATCGAATATAACTGCCGCTTCGGCGACCCGGAAACGCAGGTCGTGCTCCCGCTTCTGGAATCCGATCTGCTGGAAATCATGCTCGCCGTCACCGGGGAGCGTCTCCGGGACGTTGAAGTGCAGTTTTCTTCCGACTCTGCCTGCTGCCTGATCGCGGCGTCCGACGGCTATCCCGGCAGTTACGAAAAGGGTAAACGCCTCACGATCCCCGAAAATCTTCTTGACCGCGTCTATATCGCCGGCGCAAAGGCCGAAAACGGCGAACTCTTGACAAACGGCGGACGGGTCCTCGGCGTGACCGAGGTGCGCCCGACGCTGCGGGAGGCTGTCGCCGCCGTCTATGAAGACATGAAGCATATTGATTTCGAAAACAAGTACTGCCGCGCCGACATCGGCGCGAAAGCCCTGAAAGCAACGGAGGGAACCCATGGTTAAACGCGTATACGCAGAAAAAAAGGAAGGCCTGCGCGTGGAAGCGTCCGCCCTCCTTGCCGACGTCCGGGACTTTCTCGGCATTTCCGCACTGAAAGACGTGCGGATCTTAAACCGGTACGACGCCCAAAAAATCACGGACGAGCTGTTCGACTACGCCGTCAAAACGGTCTTTTCCGAGCCGCAGCAGGACGACGTGCGCTATGAGATCCCGGCGGCCGACGCCGTGTTCGCCGTGGAATTTCTGCCCGGTCAGTTCGACCAGCGCGCGGACTCCGCGGCGCAGTGCATCCAGATTTTATCTCAGGGTGAGCGGCCCCTTGTGCGCAGCGCCAAGGTCTATCTTCTGTACGGGGATCTTACGGAGGAAGAACTCGCCGCCGTCAAAAAATACGTCATAAACCCCGTCGAATCGCGGGAGGCGTCCCTCGACCTTCCCGATACTCTCGAAACGGCATACGACGTTCCGACCGAGGTGCAGACGCTGACGGGCTTTCTGTCGCTGGACGCCGACGCGCTCACCGCCATGGTCCGCGATCTCGGACTCGCCATGGACGCGGACGACATCGCCTTCTGTCAGAATTATTTCCGTAAGGAGGGGAGAGACCCCACCATTACGGAACTGCGCATGATCGATACCTACTGGTCCGATCACTGCCGTCATACGACGTTTTTGACCGGGATCGAAAACGTGACCTTTGAGGACCCTGTCCTCGAGGACGCCTACCGTCTGTATCTCGATACCCGCGTTTCTCTCGGGCGCGTTAAGCCCGTCTGTCTCATGGACGTCGCGACCCTTGCCGTCAAATATCTCCGGAAGACCGGAAAACTCGAAAAACTCGACGAGAGTGAGGAAATCAACGCCTGCACGGTCAAAATCACCGTGGAGGTCGACGGCAGGCCCGAACCGTGGCTTCTGCTTTTCAAAAACGAGACCCACAACCATCCGACCGAGATCGAGCCCTTCGGCGGCGCGGCCACCTGCATCGGCGGCGCCATCCGCG
>CAMVBD010000153.1 GCA_947165615.1 uncultured Clostridia bacterium
CGTCCATCTGTTCCTTCGTCAGCGCCGGGGCGTTGACGGAGCGGAAGCGCACCTCCCCCGCTTTGTCGGCGATGAGCGCGCCGACCGACGAGCGGTTGAAGATCTCGAAATAGCCGCTGTTGGAGGGGAGCAGGCCGATCTGGATGCTGCTCTCCCAGCAGCCGACGAAGAGCAGGAGATAGACCTCCTGATAGTTATACAGCTTCACGCCGCCCAAAGTCGGCCCCCCGCCGCTCAGCACGTACCACAAAAACAGCGCCGCGCACAAAACCATCGGCACGACGGGCACGAACCACAGCCGCCGGCAGGCGGAAAGGCGCGTGCGCCGCAGAAGGACGCCGAAGGCGGCAAGGCCCAGCGCTACCTCCCACGAGATAGCGACGACGTAGACGGGGCCGTAAAGCCGCCCCCCGGGGGTGAAGTCAAGGCACAGCGAATGCAGGGGGTTCGTGAGGATGGCGGCAAGCAGGACGGCCCAGGGGAGGAACAGCGCCCGCACGCCCTTTGGCACAGGCGCGTTTTCTTCCTTGCCGACGGTGGCTGCGCATTCGAGCGAGAGGAGCGGGATGAGGGTGGTGCAGATAAAATAGAGCGGCCAAAAAACAGGCAGCACGTATCCGGGAACGGCACCGCTTTCAATGCGCAGACAGAAAAACAGCACGAGCAGCGCCGTGGAAAACAGCAGGCGGCGCCGGATGCGGCTTTTGGTGATCCTGCGCCGGATGGAGAGCGCCCAGAGCAGCGTAAAGGTCACGTAAACCAGCGCGGAAACGAAGTGAAAGGGGACGGTATAGGGCAGCGCGATGGTGAAGACGGCCCCGAGGAGGAAAAGGGCGGCAAAAAGCAAAAAGGCTGTGCGCGTTTTCATGGACCTCATGTGCTTTTCCCCCTTCCCGGAAATCAGAATCCTTCAGTTTCATCCTAACACAAGCATCCGGGCTTTGCAAGCGGATCGGACAAAGATACTACTTTCGGACAATAGAACGCGGGCGCGCGGGATGATAAAATAAAGTTGGAAAACTATTTTTTTCAGGAGGTATGGCTATGGGTAAGACAAACCGGACGCTGAGCGTCCTTCTTGCGGTCCTGATGGTGCTGACCGCGTTCCCCCTCTCCCTTCTTCCCCTCCCCGGCGCTTCCGCCGCGAACGGCGAAAGTCTGGAGATCGACTACGACAAAACGCAGGGCAATTCGCTGGCGGACGCTATGAAGGAAGACGCCCGCTACGCCGTCGTCTCGGCGGGCGCGAACCTTGAAGACCAGATCCGGTACTACAGAGATCCGCACGCCACCTTCCACTGGGTGCAGACCTCCTCCGTCAACATCACGAACGACGGCAAGGTGGGCCTGCGCAAGTACCTCTCCGAAAACGTGACCGACTACCGCTACGTCTCCCTGTCGGGCGATATCGACTTCCACACGACCAAGCAGGACGAGTGGGAGCCCATTGTCATCTCCACCGACAAGGTGCTGGACCTCAACGGCTATTCCATCACGATCCGCTATGATTCCAACGCCCACAAGGGACAGTCCACCTTCCCGGAGATGCACCGCGCGCACCTGTTCGAGATCGTGAACGGCGCCACGCTCACAGTCATCGACTCCTCCCGCTGGCGTATCAAAAAGACCGGCGGCTACGGGGACGAGGGCGGCACCGGCTACATCAGCATGACCGCGCGCATGATCTATCCGTTCTCCAACGACATCCGCTATTACACCACCCGCGACATCTTCTGGGTGCTGGACGGCACGCTGGTCACCTACGGCGGCACCTTCCAGGCCGGGCGGCAGAAGGACCAGCGCAAGTCGAACTTCTCGTGGTCAAGGCTGCGGCAGTGCATCGGCACGGCGGTGGAGCTGGGCGTGAACGTGGCTTCCTTCGCTACCGGCATCGACGTCGCGGTGGCGGCGAAGGACGACCTTGCGGCGGGCTTTTCCTCACAGAAGGTCGTGGACAACCCCGAGGACGACGGGCTGGACGATACGCTCTCCTCCACCAAGAAACGCGACGGCACGGACGCGCCGGACGAGGCGCTGGCGGAATCGCCGGACGGCAAGGCCGCACGCGATAAGTCCGTCACCGAAAAGGGCGCCGGGAACGCCGCGAACGCCTCCGGCACCGCCAAAAAAGAGAATACCGAAATGGCGAACGCCCGCAAGGAGATCACGAAGAACGCCACGAACCAGAGCGCCATCGGCAAAATGGTGGACAGCGTGTTCAGCCTCGGCAGCCAGATCGCGAATATGACCGGCAAGGACGAGAGCTCGCGCGTGACGGAGGTCATTTTCGGCACGCCCGTGCACCTGGGCACCGACGGCACCTTCGTGTGCTACGGCGGCACCTTCCGGGGCTACGGCTCCTCCCCGAACGTGCGCGACGCCGTGGTGGAGGTCACCTTGAAGCCCGATTCCGAGAACCCCAAAACCAAAAAACTCTCGGGCGGGCAGGCCTACATCTTCGGCGGGCATTTTGAGGGCTGCGCCGGCGCGAACATTTTCAATTTCGTCGAGAGTTACACCGGCACGCAGACGGTCCAGCAGGCCGTCGGCTACAGCCCCAAGAGCCAGTTCAACAATACCGTCGCCATGAAGTCGAGCGAGACCAACGACCTCAGGATCCTGTTCGACGGGCCGGACGGCAAGCCCGTCTCCACCAAAACCGTGGTCGTGCGCGGCGGCACCTTCCGCAACTATTACGAGCTGCGTATGCTCTCGTTAAAGGCCGACGGCGACAGCGAGCATTTCACCAAGTTCCCGGGTACGCCCGGCGGGCTGGGGCTCGGCGTGGAGTCCTTCGGCGAGGACATGATCAAGGACGGGCGCATCCAGATCATCGACAAATACGGCGACGGCAACTTAGTGCTGATGGACGAGGTCAAGTCCCCCGGCGAAAAGGTCTATCACCACCGCCTGTTCTGCTCCGACCTCGAACTGCGGTATAAGCAGTATATCGAGGTGCAGCCGAACGTCCGCGCCACGAACACCACGCACACCTTCCACCTCGAAAGCGTGACGAGCGACGCCCCGAATACGGATCTTTCCACCGGCTGGACCAGCGAGGACGGGAACGAGCGCACCGGTCCCTTCAACCAGACGGAAACGGTGTTCTCCTATCCGCTCGACTCCGTCGCCACGCCCACCTACTACGTCATCCCGCACCTCGACGCCGAGGACTCCTCCGGCGCCGGGATCGAGAACTCCAACATCTGGTACTATATGGACCCCGTCGACACCCACGGCGAGAAGATCCCCGTCTACCGCAACCAGTCCGCGGTGCTCAGGGGCACGACCCTCGGCACGAACGAAACCGTGGTGCTCAATCAGGAGTACACGCGCGACAGTTACGCCGAGCAGAAGATCGCGAACCTGGACCCCGGCACGGTCTCCATCTGGGCGCTGAGTTACCGGTATCTCAGCAACATCAAGTGGTTCACTTACCGCGTCTATCGCGTGGACCCTTTAACGCGGCGCAACATCAGCGAAAGCCCCGTCTACGGCGTGGATAAGCCTCTGTGCGAGATGGTCTACGGCGTGTCCACGGATACGCTCAAGTGCAAGATCACCCTCCAGCGGCTCGAGGAATACATGAAGCGCACCGTGTCGGGCTTTACGGGCTTCAAGCAGGGCGAGATGTACCGCATTGAACTGACCATGGACGAGCACATGTCCTTCGACATGATGCACAACAACAACCTCTACGGCTACAACTACTATCCCTCCTACGCCACCAATCTGCCCGTGGCGAAGGCGACGTCCAGCATCCTGTTCAAGTGCTATTCCACGGGCGAACTCAAGGATCTCGGCGGCAAGGTCAAGGACGTGGACTACACGGCGCTGCAGTGGGAGACGGAGCCGAAGACCGGGCAGTACGCGAGCGTGAAGATCGTCAACGGCATGGCCGGCAAGACCGACTACCTTGCCAGAAAGATCTTCGACGTCTACTACCAGTGGTACGCGATCGACAAGAAGGGCAACGAGACCCTGATCGCGGGCACGGACAACATCTACTACAACAACGACGCGGGCAAAGCGCGCCACACTTACGAATACTGGAACATCGGGTCCGACGGGCACAAGTACGTGAACACCGTCGATCCCAACGACCCGAAGGCCGCGACCTACACGTGGAACGGTCTGCCCGACCCAAAGACCGCGAAGGAGACGTGGTCCGACGCGCTGCTCCACGCCTACACGCACCAGATGACGACGAAGTCGGGCGTGCTGAGCATCGACCCCGCGAAGGAGGCCGCGCCCAACAACAACCGTCCCTACGCCACGAACAGCGACGCCTGCTACATCCCACAGGCCCTCGCCGGGCAGAAGATCTACTGCAAGGTCATTGTCGTGAACGTCCTGTGGCAAAAGGAATTCGACCACGTGCAGGTCTTCTGCTCGCACCCGGTGCAGCTTGAGGGTAAGCCGGAGCCCGACCCTATCTCCTCAACGCTTCTGCTGACAAAGACGAGCGGGGCACAGTATATCTCCGCCGCCGAGCCGGTCACCGTCCGCTTCTCCACGCTCAAAGGACTTGCCGAGGATGAGACGGTCACCTCCGTCACCTACGTCGCGAACGGGCGCGAGAAGACGATCCGGAACTTTAAGGCGACCCGCGCCAATCAGATCCCCACGGCAAAGTACCCGCAGGATTTCTACCCCGCCGGCTACGACTTTTCCAAACTTCCGGCGGGCGACGTCAAGGTCGGCGCGTTTATCACGCTCTCCTCCCTGCGCGGGCCCAGCGTGCGCGGCAAGGCGCGGGGCTTCAATACCGACAAGGCGCTGTCCTTCCACTATGACGTGAAGGTCGCCTCCCGCTATTTCTCCGGCGCGAAGGACGGTACCGTCACCGTGCCCCTTGCGCTGAAAAACGACGCCTCGGCGCTGGGGAAACTCCTCTCGGCGCATATGAGCC
>CAMVBD010000154.1 GCA_947165615.1 uncultured Clostridia bacterium
GGGTTTCTGAGAAGCGCTGTTGTGATCAGGACCCCGCCGACTGCAATGGAGACGGCGCTGCCGAGCGCCGCGCCGGTCACGCCCAGTCCCGCGCCGGGGACCGTAAAGGCGAGTTTTCCGAGCCTGACCGCGCGCGTCGGCTCAATAAGCAGAAAATTGAGCGCGACGTTGACGGCGTTGACGACAAGGCCCGACAGCATCGGCGTTTTGGCGTCGCCGGCGGCGCGCAGGACCGTGCTGAACAAAATGGTCGCGGTGCGAAACAGCATGGGGCTGTACAGGATAAAAAAGTATTTGGATGCCGTCGCCCTTAGGGGCTTGTCCACCTGCATCCACACGGGGACAAAGGGGCTTAAGGAGAGCGTCAGGACCGTAAAAAACGATCCGACGATCAGGACCGCCAGCACGCTTTGCCCGGCGGCTTTTTTGGCGTCCCGGTCCCGTCCGGCGCCAAGCGCCTGCGCAATAAAGGCCAAAAAGCCGACCCCCAGCGCGTGGATCGTGGTGCCCACCAGCCAGTTGACGGTCACGGTGGCCCCCACCGCCGCGGTCGCGTCGGTGCCCAGTTTTCCCACCATGGCGGTGTCTACGTATTGTACGGCGGTGTCGCTCAGTTCCTGCAGCATCGTGGGCCACGCCAGCGTCCAGACGGACGGCAGCAGTCCCCACGGCATCCAACGGTTTTTCGGTTTGTTCATATCCCTTAGTATACCGCGTCCGCCTTTATTCGTCAAGATTTTTCCCCGGCTCTTTTCTCACAAAACCTCTTGCTTTTTTCTTCCGGCGTGCTACAATAAACGGGAAGGAGATGAGGGGATGGAAAACGTCCTGCTTGCGCTGGAACTTGTGGGGATCGCCGCGTTCTCGGTCTCGGGAGCGCTTGCCGCCATGGAAAAGCATCTCGATATCTTCGGCGTGCTGGTCTGTTCCGTCACCACCGCCCTCGGCGGCGGGATCATCCGGGACGTGCTGATCGGCAACCTGCCGCCCGTCATGTTTCAGGAATACGCCTATCTCATTACCGCCGTCGCGGTCAGCCTTGCGACCTTCGTCGTCGCAAGGATTCTCAAAACCAAATTCAGCCAAAACATGCCCCTCATCGACCGCGTCAACAACGTCGTGGACGCCATGGGCCTCGGGCTGTTCACGGTCATGGGCATCAACACCGGCATCCGCTTCGGCTTCGGCGACAACGCCTTTTTTGTGGTCTTTCTGGGTCTTATCACCGGCGTCGGCGGGGGCGTGCTGCGGGACGCCATGCTCAGCGTCGTGCCGCTGATCTTCTCCAAACGCGTCTATGCCGTCGCCTCCCTCTTCGGCGGCGTGACCTATTACGTCATTTACTACGTTTTGGGTCTGCCCATACTTTTGTCCATCGTCATTGCCGTCCTCGTCATCTTTACCCTGCGCATCCTCGCCTCGGTCTTCCGCTGGGATCTGCCGAAAGCGTTTTAAAAAAGTGAGGAGTGAGGAGTGAGGAGTGAGGAGTGAGGGGTGAGGAGTGAAGGAAGGTTGCGGGCGTGGCGATCTCTGTGAAGCAGACGCTACGACCGAGCCGACAGGCGGGACCGGTCCTGTAGGGGCCGACGCCCACGGCGGCCCGCGACGAATCCCGTTTTCCATAACGCCGCACGGCGAATCGACGAACCAACCTTTTATTGGTTTTCCATTTTATGAGCACCCCGTCGGCTGTACCACATCCGATTACCGGAAGCACATCCTTCGCGGGCCGCCGAGGGCGTCGGCCCCTACAAAAGAATATTCGGAGCCGGATTTTTTGTAATGCCGATCCGCGGTTCATGAGCCACGAGGAACGAGCCACGAGCCACGGTTTTTCATTTTCCCGCGCACCCGCGCACCCGCCGCCGCAGGCGGCCATTTTCCCAAACAGAAAGGACCCCGAAATCTTATGACCGTTACCGCGCATTCCGGCGCGTACGACACGCCGGACAACTCTTTGGCGTATATCCGGACCGTGCTCGAAAAGGGGGACGAGATCCTCGAGATCGACGTCACCTTCCGTCCGTCCGGCACGCCGGTCGTCATCCACAAGGACAGCCCCGGGGAGACCGAGGGCGTCTTATTGGAGGACGTTTTTCGCCTTGTTGCCGAAAGCCCCTCCTTGCGGCTGAATCTGGACTTAAAGTCCGTCAAAAACCTCCCCGCCGTTGACGCGCTTCTGAAACAGTACGGCCTGTTCGACCGGGCGTTTTATACGGGCGTCGACAAAAAAAAGATCAATAAGGTGCGCGAAACCTCCGCCGTGCCCTATTATTTCAATACGGACGTTTCGCTTTTCGCCAAAAAGTACCCGGGGTACGCCAAAAGGCTTGCCTTGCGCGTCAGGGACCTCGGCGCCCTCGGGCTCAACTGCCACTACGGCAGCGTCGCCGCGCCCGTGATCAACGCCCTGCACGAGGCGGGGCTTGCGGCCTCCTTTTGGACCGTCAACGACGAAGAGACCGCCAAAAAGATTTTGCCGCTCGGCGCGGACAATATCACCTCCCGCCACCCGGACATGATCCGCCGGGTGCTCGGGGAACTGGAATAACCAAGACCGCCGCGTTCTAACGGGGCCGGGCCGGACATACACTGTTTGTGTAGGAAAGGACGGGACGCCCATGAAACGCACGGCGGTCATTTTTTTGTTCTGTTTGCTGACGCAGCTTTTGATCCCGACGGGGCTTTACGCCCTTTTCGGCGCCCCGACACAAGATCCCTTGCCCGAAGACTCGTCGGAAGCGCCGTCTGACGGGACAGCCCCCGCCGCGGACACCGATTCCATCTCGGTCTTTATGGCGGAAAAGGGGAGCGTGGAGACGCTGTCCCTCAGGGACTACCTCATCGGCGTCGTCGCGGCGGAAATGCCCGCCTTGTATGAGGACGAGGCGCTCAAGGCCCAAGCCGCCGTCAGCGTCACGCTTGCCCGCTATATGCAAAAAACCGGCGCAAAGGCCGACCTTGACGGGGCGGTCATCTCGTCCGACTACCGGCGGCATCAGGCTTACCGGGACCCCGCGTCCTACAAGGCGGCGTGGGGCGAGGGGTACGACGCGTATCTCAAAAAAATCGAAGCCGCCGTCGACGCGGTCATAGATCATACGATCACCTACGACGGCGAGCCCATTCTTGCGGTCTTTCACGCCGTTTCCGACGGGCGGACGGAGTCCGCCGCCGCGGTCTGGGGCGGGGACTACCCTTACCTTGTCTCCGTCGATTCCTCCGGCGACCGCCTGTCCTCCGGCTACCGGGACGAGACGACCCTTTCCGCAAAGGAATTCTTCGAAAAACTGGGGCTTTCGGTCCCCGACGCCCCGGACGCCGCCGTCACGGACAAACTCTACACCGACGCCGGGTATCTCAAAAGCGTGACCGTTTCGGGACAGACGTTTTCGGGGCTGTCCTTCCGGCAAAAGCTCGGGCTTCGATCCTCCGCCGTCGAGATCGGGTATGCGGACGGCGTTTTTACCCTCGTCACCCGCGGCTACGGGCACGGCGTCGGCATGAGCCAGTACGGCGCGGATTACCTTGCGCGGCAGGGGTATACGTGGAAAGAGATCGTGGCGCATTATTACCCGGGAACGGAGATTTCATAAAGATAAAACACAAAAGATAAAAGATAAAATCCGGAGCCTGCGGCTCGCATTTATATTGCGCGCAAAGCGCGCCGACGGTTTTTATCATTTCTCTTTATTCTTTTATCTTTCGCGCACGGCGTGTGCCCGTGGACCGTGTGCCCGTGGACCGTGCGCCCGTGGACCGTGCGCCCGTACAAGCGCGTACTTGTGCGCGCTTGTACAATATACCCAAAAACGGGACCCGATTTTTTACCGGGTCCCGTCTTGCATTGGTTACAAAATAAGGTTATTATGATAATATGAGCGCGTATGGCCGGTATTGGCGGCGCGCCAGAAGGAGGAACGTTATGGCACAAAAGCATCGCATCGGCATCATCGGCTGCGGCGGCATCGCCAACGCCAAGCATATGCCGAGCCTCAAACAAGTGAAAAATGTGGAAATGGTCGCGTTCTGCGACATCATCCCCGAGCGCGCCGAAAAGGCCGCGAAGGAATACGGCACGCCCGACGCGAAATACTACACGGATTATAAGGAACTCTTAAAGGACGAGTCCATCGACATCGTGCACGTCTGCACGCCCAACCGCTCGCATTCCTTTATCACGGTCGACGCGCTGGACGCCGACAAGCACGTCATGTGCGAAAAGCCCATGGCAAAGACCTACGCCGACGCCGTCAAAATGCTGGAGGCGGCCAAGCGCTCGGGCAAAAAACTGACCATCGGCTATCAAAACCGCCAGTGCGACGAAAACCTGTACGCCAAGGCCGTGTGCGAAAACGGCGAACTCGGCGACATTTACTACGCCAAGGCCCTTGCCATCCGCCGCCGCGCGGTGCCCACGTGGGGCGTGTTCCTCAACGAATACGAGCAGGGCGGCGGGCCGCTTATCGACATCGGCACCCACGCGCTGGACCTCACCCTTTGGCTCATGAACAACTACGAGCCCAAAATGGCGGTCGGCAGCACCTTCCGCAAGCTTGCGGACGACAAAGAGACCGGCAACGCCTGGGGCGACTGGGACCCCGAAAAGTTTACGGTCGAGGACGCGGCCTTCGGCTATATCGTCATGAAAAACGGCGCGGTCATTACGCTTGACGCCACCTGGGCGCTCAATTTTGCCCGCCCGCGCGAGGCGTCCTATATCCTGTGCGGCACCAAGGCCGGCATCGACACCGTCGGCGACCTGCAGATCAACGCCGTGCGCCACGGCCGGCAGGTCATAGAAAAAATCAACCTCAGCGCCGGCGGCGTCGCGTTTTACGACGGTGATTCCACCGACAACTCCGTGCGCGACATGCTGCAGTGGATCCGCGCCATCGACACCGAC
>CAMVBD010000155.1 GCA_947165615.1 uncultured Clostridia bacterium
AGAACTACGTTGACAAAAACGTGGACATTGAAGACGCCGAAAAGATCCTGCTTGCGATCATTGAGAAAGCGGAATACAGTTTTGACGACGGTTACGTCGACGAGATCATCTCCGTTCTGAAGACCGCCTCCGACGTCAACGACTTCATTCAGAAAGTCAACGAGTATGCCAAGATCGACCTGTTTGCCTCCTCCGGCTGGTCCACCGCTTTTGACGTCGTCAACGGCGTGATCAAAGTCGGCAACATGTACCAGACTTACAGCGATAAGTTCATTGAGGCTTATGCGAGAGTTCTTTCCGTTCAGAAAGCCAACGCCTATTACATCGAACTGCTGCAGTACGTCGTTGCGAATACCGATTATCAGGTCCTGAAGACCGCAGCCTCCAATCTGATCGCGAACATGAACGCCAGCGTCGAGACCGTCCTTGCCGAGATCGCCGCCGAAGCCGCCGGTGATACGGGCGCCTCTGCTCTCGGTTATCTTGCGAAACTTGCCATGAATTCCAACGTTTACACCGCTGCCGCCCTTAAGGTCTATCAGGTCGGCACCAGCGTTGCGGACGTTCTTTGGAACACCGGCGACACCTATATGCTGATCGACACCGTGCGCACCGCCTATTATTTCCAGGCGCTTGCTTCCGATTTCACCGCGCTTGCTCTGGCCGGCGAAGACGATGACAAGGCTTTGGTGTCCGTGGACCTGCTTCTGACCACCAGAACCGTTTCCGAGCAAGCTCTTTACGATCTGAAACTTGCCGAAAACGAAGGCATCATCAACAAGATCAAGTCGAAGCTCTACGGCACGATCTTTGAAGAGATCGACATGAGCAAAGCGATCCTTTCCCTGATCAGAGACGTACTGTTTGCGGAGACTATTGACACTGCCAAGTATGTCCGCAGCCTTTACATTTACGGCGCTGTCAGCGCTGAGATCGTCGGCAGCGGCAACAAGATCAAGTCCGTATTCAGCGGTTATGACAACAGTTACGTTAAGGCTGCTCTGATCGTCGAGACCGGTAAGGTCAAACTCACCGCGACCGCGAACGACACTGTTACCGTGATCATGGACGTGCTTGAAAAGAACGGCAAGGTCAACGACTGGTCCTTCACCGACAAGGCGCTGAACGAAGGCCAGACCCTTACGTTCTCCACCGAGTTTGAAGGCACCCCGACCTACAAGGTTTCCGGTTCCTCTGACCGCGTCGAATTCAATGACGTTTACGTTCCCTCCGAGCACAAGACCGCTACCGTGAAAGAGGTCGTCGACGCCACCACGGAAGTCGCCAAGGAAGCGACCAAGAGTTTTGCCGATCGCATCAAGGAATTCTTCCAGAACCTGTTTGCAAAACTGTTCGCCATTTTTAAGAAGTAAGGATCACCGATCTGACCGCCGGGGTTTCCCGGCGGTTTTCTTTTGTCAAAAACGCAGATTCAAACTCTCGGAAATAAAAAAAGACCGTCGTCAAGGACGATCTTTCGTACGCATATGCATCGAAAGCCTCCGTGCGCCGGACGGGATAGGCTTAACGCGTGTCAGCATTCTGAGAAGCGGGCTCAATTTTTTTTACCAGGATCTCTTTTTCCTTTCCTGTAAAAACGACGTGGTACCCGCCGTACTCAAAGGCATATTCCCGTGTGGGATCGGTTTGATAGTGCGGACGCGGATCCTGCGAAAGGATGCTTGACAGTTCCGACAATAGAGCGGCGGACAGACCGACGGTATCACAGGCAAAGCGGACTGCGACGTCGTTAGCGGTCAACGCGTCGGCAAAACCGCCGACGGCGTCGGGAATGCAGTCCGCAAACGGAAGATAGGGTTTTATGTCATAGATCGGCGTGCCAGAGAGCATATCGGCGCCCTGCACCACAAGGACCGGCGCGTCGGGGCAGTCCGTTTCCACGCGCAGAAGCCGGACCGCGCTGAGCGCGAGGCTGTTCGGCCGGAAGGACGAGCGCGTGGCAAAGACCCCGACCCGCTCATTGCCGCCCAGACGCGGCGGACGCACGGTCGGCGTAAAGCCGTCCCGCCGGTTTTCGCTGAATTCCCAGATGAGCCAGATATGGGAAAATGCCGTCAGTCCCCGAACGGCGTTATTGTCCCGAAAGGGTTTTTCAAAGATGATCCGGCTTTCGTTCTGGACAAGTCCCGGCTGGCGCGGAATCCCGAATTTTCCGGGATAGGGCGTAAAGATCCGGGCAATGGGTACGATCTCGGGCATAGGGCTCCCCTCCTGTTTTATGCATTATACCACGAAAGAAAGGGAAAGTAAAGCCCGAACAAGCCGTCAGAGGCAAAGCGAAACAAGAGAGAAACGCCTCAACCTTCATAAATCCTTCATTTTTCGTATACCGATCCCAATTTGTACTTGACAGATACATCCTAAAAATTGTACAATAAAATCACCAATAAATCGCAAAGGAGATAAAACGTATGGTTGGTAAAATTTACAAAGAGGCGTTTGGCGTCATCGCGAAAAAGCCCCTTCGCCTTTGGGGTACTTCGATTCTTGCCGTCATCATCAACACCTTGGTCTGGACGCTGTTCGGCATCGTTCCCGGCGTTGCAATGTGCCTGTCCGTGATCGTTTCCGTCGGTATGAGCATGGTGTACCTCCACGGCTACCGCGGAGAGCAGGTTGAGCCTTTTATGTTGTTTGACGGGTTCAAGAATGGCAAAACCGCGGCCAGAACCATCAAAGGCATGCTTTACAAAGGCTTGATCCTTGTCCTTTGGGGGCTTCCCGCCCTTCTTCCGATCCTGGTGTTCGGCCCGTTCTTCCTGATTCCGAATCTTGCCGTTTACATCATCTTCGGCATTCTTCTCTTCCTCTGCCTGCTGGCCGTCTGCCTTCTGGTCCTTTACCGTTCCTATCAGTATTGCCTGACTCCCTACATCCTTGTGGAAGAGGAAGACGGGAATCCCTTTGAGGCATACAAAGAGTCCGCAAAGCGCACCAAGGGCTACGTCCTGCAGCTGCTGCTTGCCGACCTGATCCCCGGTGTCGCCGTCTTCCTGCTTACCTCTATTCTTTCGCTCATCACCTGGGGCTTCACCGCGATCAACCGCTACCTCGGCATCATTTTCCTCATCCTGTTCGCTCTGATCGAACTTGTCGTTGTCATCGTGCTTCCGCTGTTCCTCGGCCTTGTGCATGCCGCGTTCTATGAGGAACTCACCACGATTTACAAAAACGGCGGCGCGAATCCCGCTTACGGCGCTCCGTATCAGGGCGCATATCCGCAGTATCCGCAGCAGCCCGCGTACGATCCCAATGCCGCGTACCAGCAGCCCGCGTATGATCCCAACGCCGCGTACCAGCAGCCCGCGTACGATCCCAACGCCGCGTACCAGCAGCCTGCGTATGATCCCAACGCCGCATATCCGCAGCAGCCCGCGTACGATCCCAACGCCGGCAATCAGCCGCCTTATCAGGGCTGATCGCATAAACGAATGCAAACCGACAGACCGCTCTCCGACCGGAAAGCGGTCTTTTTCGTCTGCCCCGCAGGGTGATCCGATTTCCGGAGTCACGTCCAAAAAGAGTTTTTTAATCTTTTTTCAAAAAAGACTTGATTTTTGTATTCAGATGTGCTAATATATTAAAGCACTCAGGAAGTGCATCATATCGCGGGATAGAGCAGTTGGTAGCTCGTCGGGCTCATAACCCGGAGGTCGTTGGTTCAAGTCCTTCTCCCGCAACCAGTAAAGCAAAGAGATCATCGCAAGATGGTCTCTTTGTTTTTCTCATTGTTGAAGACGGATTCGGTCCAGCGTTCTTCTGTTATGAGCCCGACGAGCGGGCGAGGCGGGCTAATAACATGGGGGGAACGAGCCGAGCGCCGCCAGTGGCGGGAGGAGCGAAGGCGAGTGAGTGAGCAAACACGAGCGCCGCGACGCTCTCCAAGCGAGCGGGGCGACGATGTTTGCGAGGGGCAAGGCGGCACAGCCGCCGCGAATTGGTTCAAGTCCTTCTCCCGCAACCATTTAGAGTGGTCATAACGGATTCGAGTTATGACCACTCGTATTTTTTTGTAAAAAGGGCTTGACAAACGTACTCGCGATGAGTAAAATACAATGATTTAGTTCCGCAGAACTGAATGGGCGTTTTGGAAAATACTTTTTTCGGAGGTTTTTAATATGTATCACTATGAATACGTATCAAAAAAGCAAGCTGCACCGTTCAAAGCGGAACTGATCGAGATCATCAAAAAAGTTCAGGAAGAAGTTCGGGATGATTTCACTTTTCAATTCACTTTCATCGGCAGTTCGAGCCGCAATATGATCACTTTCGATCCGACAACGAATAAAGGTTTTGATTTCGACGTCAATATCGAAGTGAACGACGATGACGAAAACTACGACGCCGGAGAAATCAGAACGATCCTGCGCAACGCATTTACCCGTGTTTCCAGACAATACGGCTATAACAAGTTCGAAGATTCTACTCGTGTTATTACAATCAAAGTAGTGGACTATTGGCGTTCCCGTATTTCGCATAGTTGCGATTTTGCCGTCGTTTATAACAGCAAAAAAGGTCAGCAGTATATCCGCTTCAACAAAGAAACCGGAAAATACACTTGGGAATTTCAGACGCAACCGTATAAAGATCTTGAAAAGCGTGCTGATTTCTTAAAGAAAAACGGTCATTGGGACGAAGTCCTTGACGTGTATCTTGATAAGAAAAACAGTAACGACAATCCCGACAAGCGTTCGCGATCCCTTTATGCTGAAACAATCAACGAATGTTACAGCCGCCATCACAAATAATGATCTCTTATGTACCGGAGCAGGTTTTCCTGCTCCTTTTTGTTTCGGGGTCCCCGGCAAGCCGACAGGCTTGTTGGGGTGAAATTTATCCTCCTTCCTCACATTCTTCTCCGTCGTCGCCGTACCGGACCTTGAT
>CAMVBD010000156.1 GCA_947165615.1 uncultured Clostridia bacterium
ATCCAGCCCGCCGTCCGGCTTGTGCGCGGTGGTCTCCACAAAGTCGCCAAACAGCCCCATGGCAAGGTCGCCCACCTCGTTGCCCATTGCCATGCGCGCTTCCACCGCGGCGTTCGTCTCGTGCAGTTCCGGGCGGTTTACGTCCAGCCACAGCATTTTCGGACACTGCCACAACCGGCAGTATCTGGATTTGGATAAATACAGCATTTTTCTCACCTTTTATCAGTATAAACGGAGCCCACGCTTTTTGCAAGCCCGATTCCCGCGGTTTGTAAACTGTTTGTAAAATATCATGCGGAATCGCCCAAAAACGGGGCATCAAACGATTAACAATAAGATACGGCGCTCCGCCCGCATGGACCGTTTTAGGGACACGCCCGGCTGTAAAATAAGCCCAAAGCAAACAAAGGAAGGTTCGGAATGGGAAAAGGACAAAAAAAGACTGTAGTCGATCCACAACAACTTTCGCTCTTTGATACACTGCTGAAGGAAATCGGACAAAACACGGTTTCGTCAACGGATATCGGCGAAATGCTGAAGAAACTGGAGGCCGCGAAAAAAGCCGCGCGCGAACGCGAGGAAGCGGAAAGACGCCGTAGGAAAGCAGAAGAGGAACGGCGAAAGGAAGCGGAAAAGAAGGAGCGCGAACGAATGCACGTGGAGGCGGTCACCTGTATGGACCTGCCGCTGACATGGGAAAACGCGTTCTGTTCGGACGAGCGCGTGAGAGGCGTGCACGCCGAAAGCGTTTCCGACGCGCTGGTGCTGTGCCTTGCGAACCTCGGGAAAGTGGATATCGAATACATCGCCGCTATTACTGGGGAAACGTACAAAACGGTGATCGGGTCGCTCGACGGCTCGATCTACCAGAACCCGGAGAACTGGAACGAATGCTTTTATAAAGGCTGGGAGACAGCGGACGAATATCTCTCCGGGAATCTGATGCGCAAATGGCAGGCGGCGGAGGCGGCGAACAAAAAATACCACGGCTATTTCGCGGAGAATCTGCGGGCGATCGAGGCGGTGCTGCCGCCCACGGTCGCAACGAAGGATATTTACGTCACGCTGGGCTCCCCGTGGGTGCCGACGGATATCATCGACGACTTTATCGCGCATTTGTTTAAAAGGGATTTCTGTTATCTCTATAAAGATTCTTTCACCGGACGCGAGATCAACGCATACGCCGTCGTCCACGATCCCATCACCGGGACGTGGGAGATCCCGAACAAAACGAGGGGCGGCAACAGCGTGACCGACAAAAAAACCTACGGCACCGAGCGGCTGGGGGCACTGTATATCCTTGAAAAGACGCTCAACATGAAGTCGGTCGCCGTGACGGACGAGGTAGCCTGCCTCGCAAACGCCTCCGGAAAAAAGCGCGTTCTGAACCAGGGCGAGACTGTGCTGGCGCTCGAAAAACAGCAGAAGCTGATCGCCGAATTCCAAAACTGGGTTTGGCAGGACGAAAAACGGAAGGAACGGCTGGAGATCATTTTTGAGAACCAATTCAGTTGTGTGCGCCGCCGGATCTTTGACGGCTCTTTTCTCTCATTCCCGACCCTCTCGCCGGACGTATCCTTGTATCCCTATCAGAAAAACGCCGTCGCGCGGATCCTTTTCACCCGGAACACGCTGCTCGCGCACGACGTAGGCAGCGGTAAGACTTACGTGATGATCGCGGCGGGCATGGAGCTCAGGCGGATGGGGCTTTCGGAAAAGAATCTTTACGTTGTGCCGAACAATATCGTGGGGCAATGGGAACAGATCTTCCGGCAGATGTACCCGCAGGCAAAGCTGCTGATCGTGGAACCGAAGAACTTCACACCGGGCAAACGCGGCAATATGCTGAAAAAGATCCGGGACGGGTCGTTCGATGGGATCGTGATGTCGTACAGCTGTTTTGAACAGATTCCGCTTTCGCAGCAGTATTACGTTGATACGCTGCAGGATGCGCTGGCGAAGATCAAGGAACTGCGGGAAAAGCAGAACGGCACGACCAGACTCCGAAAGCATGAAGAAAAGCTAAGAAAGCAGCTTTCCGAGATCTCCCGCGCAATAAACAAGCTGTCCGACGACGTGTATTTCGATGAACTCGGCATCACGCGGCTATTTGTGGACGAGGCGCACAATTACAAAAACGTGCCGCTCGAAACAAAAACGGATAAGGTGCTGGGGATCTCCGGCGGCGGCTCGAAAAAGTGTCAGGATATGCTGGACAAGGTGCGCACCGTGCAGCGGCAGGACGGCGGCGTGGTGTTCGCCACCGGCACTCCAATCACGAACTCCGTCACCGACGCCTTCATTATGCAGAAATACCTTCAAAACGGTGAATTGGGGCTGCTGGACCTACAGAATTTCGACAGTTGGATCGGCATGTTTGCCGAGCGCTCCACCGAATTTGAAATCGACGTGGATACCTCCGGCTACCGGTTGGCTACCCGTTTTTCAAAATTCCATAACCTGCCGGAGCTGACGGCGCTGCTTTCCCAGATCGCGGATTTTCACCGCGCGGATGAAACAAACGGCCTTCCGCAACTGGACGGCTATACCGACGCGCTGGTAGCGAAAACGTCGGAGTTTGCGGCATATCTCAAGCAGATTTCCGCACGGGCGGACGATATCCGTCACGGCCGGGTATTCCGTACCATGGACAATATGCTGAAGCTGACCACCGACGGTCGGCAGGCAGCGCTGGATCTGCGGCTGGTAGATCCGAACGCGGCCTTTACGTGGCAGTCCAAGGCAGCGCGCTGCGCGGAAAACGTCGCGGAGATCCACAGAACGACCGACGGAACGCAGCTGATCTTCTGCGACAGCTCCACCCCGAAGGCGGGCTTTAATCTCTACGACGAGCTTCGGCGGCTGCTGACCGGGATGGGCGTTCCCGGCAGCGAGATCGCCTACGTGCACGACGCCGCCACCGAAGCAAAAAGGACCGCGCTGTTCAGGGCGATGCGGGAGGGAAAGATCCGGATCCTGATCGGCTCCACCTTCAAGCTCGGGCTTGGCGTGAACGTGCAGGATAAGCTGATCGCGCTGCACCATCTGGACGTGCCGTGGCGCCCGGCGGATATGACCCAGCGGGAGGGCCGGATCCTGCGGCAGGGGAACCGAAACCCGCGGGTGCAGATCTTCCGCTATATCACCGAGGGCAGCTTCGACGCGTATTCCTGGCAGCTGCTGGAAACCAAACAGCGCTTTATTACCGGTCTGCTTTCCGGCTCCTACGATCAGCGGGACGGCGCGGATATTGAGGATACCGTGCTGAATTTCGCCGAGGTAAAGGCCCTGGCGGTCGGGAACCCGCTGGTCAAAAAGCGCGTGGAGAAGGCCAACGAGCTTTCGCGATACCTCACACTGCAGCATAAAACCGTGGAGGCCCGCCTGCGGCTGGAGGCGGAACTGCAAAAGTTCCCCTCCCGGCTTGCCGAGCAGGATGAATGCATCCAAAACGCGCGGGCGGACCTGCGGTTCTATCACGAAACGCTCGCCTCTCTGCCCGTGCCGGTCACAACGGCACAAAAGACCGCCTTTGCAGAAAAGCGCAAAGCGCTGCGGGAGCGGCTGTATGCGGCGATCCTCGTAAACGAGCGCAAGCCGGTTGAAACGCCCTTTGAACAGTTCCGCGGGTTCCAAATCGTTTTGCCCGCAAATATGCAGAAAGAAAAGCCCTTCCTCTGGCTGCAGAAAACGGGGCGGTATTACGTGGAACTGGGAGATTCCGCCGCAGGGTACCTGACGCGGATCGGGTATTTTCTGGAGCATCTGGACGCGCACATCGCAAAAATGGAAGAAACGCGCGAAAAACTTGTGAAAAAGGGCGCAGACATCCGCGCGGAGCTTGCAAAGAAAGAGAGCTTTGCGGACGAGATCAAGGCGCTGACCGAAGAGATCGAAGCAATCGACAAAAAACTGGGAGTGAAGAAAAAATGAGTAAGAATACGGAGATCAAAAACGCCAACATCCCGCAGATGAACGTGGAACGGCTGATCGAAACACTGGCGCCGGCCTACAGCGGCGTCATCAACGCCGGCATGCCGCTGCGCCGTTTTCCTTCCGTAATGCTCTGGGGCCCGCCGGGCGTCGGCAAAAGCCAGGCGGTGCGGCAACTCGGAAAAGAGATCGAAGCGCGGACGGGGAAAACCGTGAACGTCACCGACGTGCGCCTGCTGCTGTTCAACCCCATCGACCTGCGCGGTATTCCCACCGCCAATGCGGATAAAACGCTGGCGATCTGGCTCAAACCCCAGATCTTCCAGATGGACGATGCGGACAGCGTGGTCAACATCCTCTTCCTGGACGAGATCTCCGCGGCGCCCCAGAGCGTGCAGGCGGCGGCGTACCAGATCACGCTGGACCGGGTTGTTGGCGAACATAAACTCCCGGAGAACTGTATCGTGATCGCGGCGGGCAACCGGACGACGGATAAATCGGTCGCCTTTAAAATGCCGAAAGCCCTTGCCAACCGCCTTATGCACATCGAGGTGGAGGGCAGCTTCAAAAGCTGGAAAAAATGGGCGGTACAAAGCGGCGTCAACGATAAGGTGATCGGTTTTTTGTCCTTCCGTCAGAACCTGCTGATGCGCTTCGACGCTTCCAACGACGATCTGGCGTTCCCTACACCCCGCGCATGGGAAATGGTGAGCAACGTGCTGAACGACGCGGACGCCGACGTGGATAAAATGTATCCGCTCATCGCCGGGCTCGTCGGCACCGGTCCCGCGCTCGAATTCCGCACCTGGGCGGGCGTATATCTCGACCTGCCCATGATGGAGGAGATCTTTAACGGTACGGAAACGAAAATGCCCACCGGAACCGACGCGATGTACGCGCTGTGCGCGGCGATGACCGCCTACGCAAGAGAGCATAAGGACGACATGCGCAG
>CAMVBD010000157.1 GCA_947165615.1 uncultured Clostridia bacterium
GGCCCTTCGCCTGAATTTCCAGTTGGCGCCTGAGCCACCCCTCGGGGCGGAGCTCCTTCGCGGTATAAAACGACCGGCGGCTCATGCGTTCACCTCATCTGTTTCTTCGGTCGGGACGTCCACGCCCTTTTTCAGCAGGAAGATCGTCGGGATCAGCGCCAGCGCGCAGACGACGGCGGCGATCAGGAACATATTTTTCGACGGCACGGGCGTCTCGGCGCCGAGCTCGTTGAGGTAGGTCCTTGTGTCGCTGCCGGCGGCCAGCACGCCGAGGTAGGGGCCGACGACCATCGGGATCAGCACCGCGAAGATCATGCGGATGCCCTGAAACTGTCCCGCCTTGCCCGCCGGGATAAAGTCCTTGATGGCGGCGCCGAGCAGGATGTTGATGATGGCGTTGCCGATGACGACCGGCACCACGCCGATCAGAATGATGTGGATGTCGGTGGAGGTGGACAGCAATAAAAGCCCCGCCGTCATCAGCACAGCGCTGGGCGCCAGAAACAGGGCCTTATGGTTGGAGGCGTGCTTTAACAGCAGCAGCACCGCCGTCACGATCGCCCCGACGACGAGGACCGCCGTCAGGATCACGCTCGGGCGCAGGATGTTTTCGATCCCGCCGTTGTCCGGCAGCACGACGTATTGGAGATAGACCAAAAGATACGGGAAGAACACCTGAAACCCGACCACCGACAGCCCGAAGGCGGACAGGGCCAGATACAGGCGCGGGTTGTTTTTGATGACGGAGGGGCGGAAGCCGTAAAACAGGTCCGCGAAATAGCTGGACTTCGGCTCCGTGTTTTTGACGGTGCGCGGCGGGTCCTCCAGCAAAAACAGGCCCGCCAGACCGCAGACCGACACCGCGATCCCGAGCCCCAAAAAGAATACGCGGTAAGAGATCTTTCCCGCCTGCGCAAAACTGCCCACGCCCGTGATCGCAAGCGCGGACACGGTGCCGACCACGGACAAAAGCGTCTCCACGCCCGCCCGCTGCTTCGGGGTCGTCACGTCCGTCACCCACGCCTGAAACGCCGCGTCGTTGCTCGTCGAGCCCATAAAGGTCATCACAATGTCCATGAGAATGACGATCCATACGGTCCATGCCAGGATCTGCGCTTCGTCCGTGAGCCCGAACAGGTTTGCGGTGTTTTCTTTGGTGATCAGGCCGAACATCGCCGTCACCGCGCCCCAAAGGATGTAGCCGACGGAAATAAACAGCCGGCGGTTTTTCAGCTTGTCGCTTAAGGTCCCCATAATAAAGGACGTCAGCACCGCCGCGACCGCGGACAGCGCCACCATGCGCGCCACGGCCGTCTCCGGGGTCATCGCCCCCGCCATCGCGGCCTCGGACGCGTTTCCGTACACGGAATTGTAAAGGAAGGTGTTGAAATACATGTTTTCGGTATTCCACGCGATCCCTCCGACAAAACAGAACAGGGTGATCAGAAACCAGTTTTTCCGGCTCAGTTTTTCCTTCGTCATGACGCTCGGCTCCTTGTCTCGGTTTTTATGGAAACGGCGCTTTTCGGCGCCGGCTCTCTTTTTACTGAGGCCCCTCCCCGGGGCCCCGCGCGGGATCATTCGATGCCGTAGCGCTCCTCGAGGTTGTCGACCCAGACCTTAGCCGCGCCGCTGAGCTTGAACACCGCGATCGCAAGCTTGACGAGCTTGACAAAAATCTTGACCATCGTGACCATCGTCCCACCTCCGTTCTCCGCGAGATCATCCTGTTTCCATCATAAAACAAAATACCGAAAAACGCAAGAGGCGCGAACAAAAAAACAGCAGAGGACCGCCCGATCTCCGGCTTGCGCAAAACAAAAAACACCGCCGAATGACGGTGTTCTTTTTTGACCCGCCCGAAGGGATCAAAATGCTTCGCATTTTCGTCCTCGCGGCAGAGCCGCTGCGGACTTCGCCGCTGAAAACAGCCCACCGGGCTGTTTTCCGGGCGCGGCTCACCCTCTCAGGGTTCGAATCCCTTCGGGAATGAATTTGAACGAAAAACAAAAAAGCACGTAAAACGTGCTTTTTCTTGGCCCGCCCGAAGGGATTCGAACCCCCGATCTTCAGAATCGGAATCTGCTGCGTTATCCAGCTGCGCCACGGACGGAAATATGAACTTGTGTGATTTTGTCCGAAGGGATTCGATTCTCGCTGCGGCTCGGTCAGGCGCGGCTCTCGACGTCCACCGGACGTCGATTCAGTACCGCTCCTACCCCTCCTTCAGAATCGGGATCCGGCGCTCACCAGCTGCGCCACGGACGGAAATCTATGCTATTATAATACATTTTTTCATGCGCGTCAAGTCTTTTTTGCGACTTGCCGAAACAGGGCCGGGAATCCTATGGAACAACGGGGGCACGGAAGGCGTTTTTTCGCAAAACGGGCTTTCTTTTTTCCGCTGCGTATGGTATACTGAGCATGATTTTTTGCGAGAGACGTAAACGGGAGGAAAGCCGATGTTTCGGGAAATGCGAAGAAAGAACAAGGCGCTGGCGGAGGAAGACTGCGTGCGGCTGCTGAAAACGGCGAAGCGGGGCGTGCTGTCCGTCAACGGGGACGGGGGCTATCCGTACGGCACGCCGATCAACCACTACTATAACGAGGAGGACGGGTGCCTCTATTTTCACGGCGGACTTATCGGACACCGGGTGGACGCCGTCAAGGCGAACGACAAGGCGTCGTTCTGCGTCATCGACGAGGGAATACCGGATGCGGACGGCTGGGCGCTGACGTTCTCCTCCGTGATCGTCTTCGGGCGTGTGGAGATCGTGGAGGACCGTGAGACCGTTTACCGGCTTTCGGCGGCGCTCAGCCGCAAGTTTACGTCGGACGAGGACTACATCCGGCGGGAGATCGACAAATTCGGCCCCGCGACGCTGATGCTCCGGCTGGTCCCGGCGCACATGACCGGCAAGCGCGTCCGGGAGGAATGAACCGCCCCCGGCAAATGACCGAATACCCAAGACCGGACCGCAGGCGCGATCCGGTCTTTCTTTGCAGGCGACAGCAGGGGACATCCTGTGAACGAATTGTGAATAAACTGTTGATTTTTTGAAAACGTGTGGTATAATCAAAAGGAAAAACGCGTTTGCGCAGCTCATATTTTCCGGAAAAGAGGAAATTCCATGAAACAATACTCCCGCAAGGTCCTGTCTGTTCTGCTGGCGGCTGTCCTGCTGGCGGGCGCCCTGCCCGCTCTGTTTGCGTATGCGGCGGACAACACCCCCATTGTGTACGTCCACGGCAAGCAGGACATTTACAAGACCGATGAAAACGGTAACCGCGTCGAGCTGTTCGACGACGGCGACTACCTGGATCGGCTTCTCGACGGCGCCGTGCCCCTGATCGCCAAGGGCGTCCTGTCCGGCGACTGGGACGAATACGTCGACCACGCGCTGGGCGTCCTGCTGCCCGCGTTTGAGGGCTTTGCCATGCGCCCCGACGGCACGCTGCCCGAGGGCACCGGCATCAACTGGTCGTGGGACGAGCGTACGCTTCGGCCCGACTATAACGCTGGACGTCATCCCGTGTACATCTTCCGGCCGGACTCCCGTCTGTCCCCGATGGTGATCGCGGATCAGATCCACGAATTCGTGGAGGCGGTCAAACGCAGGACCGGCGCTTCCAAAGTGAACATCGCCTCGCGCTGCGAGGGCACCGCGCTTGCGGCAGCGTATCTTTATAAATATGAAAAGGACCGGGATTTCTCCGGCGTTGAAAAACTGATCTTCATCAATTCCTCGGTCAACGGCGTCGGGTACGTGGACGCCATGATGACCGGAAACGTGACGATCCCGGCGGACGGCGCCTACCGCTTTTTGCACAACATCGACGCCTACACCAAGATCTTTTCGGAGACCGGCACGTCGCTGGGCGCCGACGCCATGTCGCTGATCCACGACGTCGTCGAGGCCCTGCACGAGACCTACGGCATCAATCTGACCGCGGCAGTGCTCAACCGCATGTACGGCCAGCTCAAGGACTCCTTCTTCGCGCCGCTCATCCGCGCCTACTGGGGCGTGTCCCTGTCCTTCGTCTCCTGCGTCAACGACCATTACGAGGACTACGCCGATTACCTGTTCGGCGACAATAAGGACGAATACGCCCTTCTGATCGCCGAGGCGGACGATTTCCACTATAACGTGCAGGCGCACGTGGGCGAAATGCTCAAGGACGCCGAGCGGGCGGGCGTTGCCGTCAACATCATCGTCGAGTACGGCATCCAGCAGTACCCGGTGTCCGAGGACTGTAATCTCGTCGGCGACTACATGATCTCGGTCGAAAAGCAGAGCTTCGGCGCGACGACCGTCAACCTCGACGAGACCCTGCCGGAGTCCTACATCCGTGAGCGCACCGAGGCCGGGTACGGGGATTACATCTCCCCCGACCGCCAGATCGACGCGACCACGGGCCTGTTCCCGGACAACACCTGGTACGTCAAGAACCTCATCCACACCTTCCCGTGGCAGCTTGATCTCTTGGAAGTCGAAACCATGAAGGACGGCGCCACAGTCGCCTCCACCCCCGGCGGACAGTTCCTGAACTATATCCCGAGTGAGCCGACGTTTGTCAAGGCCGAGGCCGAAAACCCCAACGACTACCGCTTTGCGGAAGAGGAGCCCACCGGCGTCAAAAACGTCGTCCGGCGCCTGATCGCGCTCATGCAGCGCCTGATCGAAAAGGTCCGGGGCATCATCGCCGGCATTGTCGGCCACGCCAAGGGCACCCTCCCGCCCGTGGAATAAGCGCATCGACACACAAAAAACGGACGCGAGCGGCGCCTTCCGTAAGGAAGTGCGCCGCAGCTAAATTCGCCTTACGGCGAGC
>CAMVBD010000158.1 GCA_947165615.1 uncultured Clostridia bacterium
ACTGATAAGAGGATTTCCGTTTTCTGCTCTGTTTCCTTTTTCTCGGTTGTTCATAAGCGAAAGATATGTTTTTTCGATTGCGTCTGCCCATTTACGCTCGGCAAAGAGCCTTGAAAAAGAATAATATTTTTCAAATCCGGAAAAATACAGTTCTAATCTTTTTTCGCCTGTCGGCGTTTTCCCGATTAGGATATTTGGTTTTCCTTTTAATTCTTTTAAGTCAGCAAGCAGGAAATACTCCGCATTTTTATCTCCGCCGAACAATCCTTTGTTGATCTGGATCAGACGCCGATCGGTCAAAATCAGAGAAACGGTTCCTTTTCCGGCGGAAACATCGTTCTCCTGCATGATTACGGCTTCATCCGCTTCAAGTTCATATACGCTCATTTTGAAAGGCCTCCGTTTCTGTTCAGATTGCAGGTTCTTGGTGTAAAAAGAAATAGCAGAGAGTAAAATGAATGTACAATACTCATTATATATAGTTTCTGAATAAATTGCAAGGCGTTCTTGTAAGGTTTGTGAATTGCAGAATATCTGAAAATAGCCTCGACAAATGCCGAGGCTAAAATATAATTGTTTATTCCAAACCGGACATTGCCCCCGCTCACAGCAGCATGATCCCGTGACTTTCACAGTCGCGGATCATGTTCTCGGGCCAGACGGAGGCCTGCACCTCGCCGATGTGGGCTTTTTGCAGGACCAGCATGCAGATGCGACTTTGCCCGATGCCGCCGCCGATGGTCAGCGGCAGGCGGTTTTCGAGGATCGCCTTGTGATAGGGGAAGGCGGCGCGTTCGGGCACGCCGGCGGCGGCAAGCTGGGTCCGCAGGGACCCTTCGTCCACGCGCACGCCCATGGAGGAGATCTCAAGCGCGGTCTCCAGCACCTCGTCCCAGACGAGGATGTCGCAGTTTAACGTCCAGTCGTCGTAGTCCGGGGCGCGGGAATCGTGCGGCTGCCCGTTTGAAAGCGGCCTGCCGATGCCGATCAGGCACACGGTGCCGTGCTCCTTCGTCACGCGGTTTTCGCGCTCCTTGGACGAGAGGAACGGGTATTTCTGCAAAAGGTCTTCCGCCGTGATGAAAAACACGTCCTTTTCGATGTGGGCGTCCAGCGCCGGATAGACGGACTTTAACAGGGTGTTGACGTCCGCCAGCACGCCGACGATGGTCCTGACCGTCTTTTTCAGCGTAGAAAGATTGCGCTCTTCGGGCGAAATGACTTTTTCCCAGTCCCACTGGTCGACAAACAGGGAGTGGAGGTTGTCGCAGTCGTCGTCGCGCCGTATGGCGTTCATGTCGGTGTAAATGCCTTCGCCCGGTCTATAGCCGTAGCGCGACAGCGCCACGCGCTTCCATTTGGCAAGGCTTTGCACGACTTCCGCTTCGCCGGGCTGGTTTTTCATGGTAAAATGGACCTTGCGCTCCACGCCCGACAGGTCGTCGTTGAGGCCCGACCCCGCGGCTAAAATGACCGGCGCGGTCACGCGGTCAAGGTTTAAGGCGGTCGAAAGTCGGCTTTGGAACGCGTCTTTTGTCAGTTTGATGGCCTGCTGGGTCTGTCTGAGCGTCAGCGCGGAGCGGTACCCGGCGGGAAAACAGAGGTTGGACATAGAATTTGCCTTTCAGCCGCCTTCGGCGGCGGGTGCGTTCAGCCGCCTTCGGCGGCGGGTACACGGGTGCATGGGCGCACGGGTGCACGGGATTGTTTCAGCCGCGCTTTGCGCGGCTTACCGGATATTCCCGACCGTTCTCGGATAGAAGATGACGTCGCGGATGTTTTCCATGCCGGTGACGTACATGATGACGCGCTCAAAGCCGAGACCGAAGCCGCCGTGCGGGACGCTGCCGTATTTGCGCAGATCCAGATAGTCGCGGTAGTCGTCCAGGCTCATGTTCCGCTCCTTCATCGCGGCAAGAAGCTTGTCAAGGTCGGCCTCTCTCTCGCTGCCGCCGATGATCTCGCCCACACCGGGGACCAGAAGGTCCGTCGCCGCCACGGTCTTGCCGTCGGGGTTCTGCTTCATGTAAAAGCTCTTGATGTCCTTGGGGTAGTTGATCAGGAACACGGGTTTTTTGTAGATCTGCTCGGTGATGTAGCGCTCGTGCTCACTCTGCAGGTCGCAGCCCCATTCCACGGGATACTGGAACTCCACGTCCGCCTTTTTGAGCAGCTCGATGGCGTCGGTGTAGTCCACGATCGCAAAGTCGTTGTGCAGGACGTTGAGCAGTTTCTCGGTCAGGCCCTTCTGGAAGCGCTCCTCAAAGAACTTGAGTTCCTCCGGGCACTTCTCCATGTACTCCTTGATGATGTACTTGATCATGTCCTCGGCAAGTTCAATGACGTCCGGCAGTTCCGCGAACGCCACTTCGGGCTCCACGTGCCAGAACTCCGCGACGTGCCGAACGGTGTTGGACTTTTCGGCGCGGAAGGACGGGCCGAAGGTGTAGATCTTGCCCAGCGCCATTGCGGCGACCTCGCCCTCAAGCTGCCCGGAGACCGAAAGGCCCGCGCGCTTGCCGAAAAAGTCGTCGGCGTAGTATTCCTCGGCGTTTTTGTACTTGTCGGAGTAGCCGATGGTCGTGACCTTGAACATTTCGCCCGCGCCCTCGCAGTCGGAGCCGGTGATGAGGGGCGTGTTCACGTACACAAAGCCCCGCTCCTGGAAAAAGCGGTGAATGGCGGCAGCCAGCACGCTTCTGACGCGGAACACGGCGTTGAAGGTGTTGGTGCGCACGCGGATGTGCGGCATTTCGCGCAGCGTTTCCAGTTTTTGGAATTTTTTCTGCAGCGGATAGTCGGCGGGGCAGGCGCCAAGGACCGTGATCTCTTTGGCGTTAATCTCGTTTGTGCCGTTGTTGTGGTTTTCGACCACCGTGCCCACGATCTTTAAGGCCGCGCCGAGCTTGGCGGCCTCGGCGGGGAGTTCCACGCCGGAATTTTTGTCAATGACGATTTGCAGATGGGACAGCGTCGTGCCGTCGTTCAGGGCCAAAAACGCCATGTTTTTGGAGTCTCTTGCCGTGCGGACCCAGCCGCAGACGGTCACGTCCTGCCCGACAAAGTCGGCGGAATGCAGAATGTCGCGGATGTCGGTGTGCTTCATAATGATAACCTCTTTCTGAAAGAATCTGTTCGTTGTTCGGTTTGTCCGGTCGGCGTTTTCCGCGCTCCCCGGTCTCCGGAGGCCGCTCCCGCCGACTTCGGTCGGCGCTTCTGCCTGCGGCGGAGGTCCCCACCGGGGCCCTGTGCGCTCTGTCCTCCCGATAAAAAAACCGTCCCACTGCCAAAAGCAATAGGACGGAAAAACCGCGGTGCCACCTATTTTGCCCCAAAAGGGCCTCTCCGGGAGCATACTCCCTTTGCCGGTAACGGCGGCCGCCGTCGCCCCTACTGGGCCTGTCGGCCGTTCGGTTTGCCGCTCCCCGGTGTTCTTCGCGCTGCCGCCGCCGCGCCGCTCTCACCTTATCGGCGCTCTCTTGGGACACGTTTCAGCGTTACTTTTCCGGATCTCTGCGTTATATGTCCCCATTATATGCGCCTTTTTTTGGTTTGTCAAGGTCTTTTTCGCCGCGAACGACGATTACCCTTTGACAATCCGGCATTCATCGGTTATGATAGAAAAAACGGTCGCGGAAGGAGATTTTTCATGCTGA
The DNA here is from genome assembly GCA_947165615.1 of uncultured Clostridia bacterium. Classification (GTDB taxonomy): domain Bacteria; phylum Bacillota; class Clostridia; order Oscillospirales; family Acutalibacteraceae; genus RUG806. The sequence continues at coordinate 3,657 of CAMVBD010000158.1, forward strand.
CGCTGCGCCTGACCGATTCTTTGCAAAAAGTGTTTTCCGACGCCGCCCTGCCGCCGGAGCGGACGGAGCTGTACCTGTTGTCCGGCGAGCGGGGGAACGCCCAGCTTGTGCTCTCGACCGACAGGGACGCAGACGTTTCCGTCTCCGTCTCGGGGGCGGACGCCCGGCTTTTTGCCGTCAAAGAGATCTATGCGGGCTTTCCGGTGCGCGAGGGCGCCAAAAACTGCACGCTGTTAAAGGACGGCGAACCGGGGTATTACCCGGACCTCCTTGTCCCGCTGGCGGCAAAAGAGCCGCTGCCGCTTCAAAAAGACAGACTGACCGCCGTCTGGGTCGAGCTTCCCGCGCTCCCTGCCGGCGCACATACCGTGACCCTGACCGTGACGGGCGCGGACAAAACGAAAACGGCGACCCTGTCCGTCTTCGTCTCCAACGCGGCGCTTTCCGAGCAAAAGCCGGTCTATACCGACTGGTTCCACGCCGACTGCCTCGCGTCCTACTACAAGGTCCCGGTCTTTTCCGAGGCGCATTGGGGCATTCTCGACCGCTTTCTGCAAAACGCCGCCGAGCACGGCGTCACCCTCATCCTGACCCCGCTGTTTACCCCGGCGCTCGACACCGCCGTGGGGCACGAGCGCCCCACGACCCAGCTTGTCGGCGTCAAAAAGACCGGGGACGCCTACGCCTTCGATTTTTCGCGCCTGCGCCGCTGGGTGGACCTCTGCCGCTCCCACGGCATTTCTCAGTTTGAGTTCTCGCACTTTTTTACGCAGTGGGGCGCAAAGTGCTGTCCCAAGGTCGTCGCCGAAACGGACGACGGCGAGCGGCGGATCTTCGGCTGGGACACCGACGCCCTGTCTCCCGCCTACGTCGCGTTTTTGGAGGCGCTGGGGAAAGCGCTCTTTGCCTTTACCGAGGACCTCGGGATCACAAAGGACTGTTTCGTCCACGTCTCGGACGAGCCGGGGGCGGACGACCTCAGGCAGTACGAGCAGTGCGCCGCCGTCATAAAGCGCGCGTTCGGCGCCTACCGGCATTTAGACGCCTTGTCGGACGTGGATTTTTACAAGCGCGGGCTTGTGGAGATCCCGGTGCCGGCGGAGGGGAGCGTCGAAGCCTTCGCGGCGCTGGACGTCCCCGAAAAATGGACCTATTACTGCTGCGG
>CAMVBD010000159.1 GCA_947165615.1 uncultured Clostridia bacterium
AAAATGAACTGGGTCTCAAGCGCGGCGACGTTTACACGGTGTTCATGACCACCACCATGCAGGGCATCATCGCGTTCTACGCCCTCAATCAGATCGGCGTTATCGCGAATATCGTACATCCCCTGATGAGCACCGCGTTCTTAAAGGAGACGCTGGAGGACGTAAACGCCAAGGGTGTGATGATCCTGGACCTTCTGTCCAAGGATCACGTGGAAACCATCAACGACTCCGGGCTCCCCTGCATCGTCTGCTCCTCCTCCGACTACGCCAGCGGCGTCAAAAAGATCGGCACGCGCGCCGGTGAAGGGATCTTAAAGGCCGTGTTCCCGAAGTTCAAAAACGCCGTGCGCTACCGCGACGCGATCCGGAAATACACGAGTTTTACCCCCGTGCGCAACAACGCCGACGACATCGCCGTTTACCTCAACGGCGGCGGCACGACCGGCAAGAGCAAGACGATCAAACTGACCTCCCGCGCGACAAACGAACTCGTACAGCGCATTTCCGACCTCGACGAGATCCATATTCCCGGCGAAGAGGCGGAGATCATCGTGCTGCCGATGTTCCACTGCTTCGGTCTGACGGTCGCCATCCACATGGCGCTGTGCAACTCCGCGCGCATCATCCCCATGATGCAGTTCGACGCCAAGATCTTCAACCGCCTTGCAAAGCAGAACCTTGTCATCGGCTACGGCGGCATTCCGCTGATGTTCCAGAAGCTGATGCGCGAAAAGCACTTTGACGGCCCGTGGCTGAAAAACGTGCGTCTGATGTTCTGCGGCGGCGACGACGCGTCCGACGCGTTTTTGGAGGAATTCAACGGCTACTTTGAAAAGTGGGGCGCAGTCGGACGGCTTCGTCAGGGCTACGGCCTGACCGAGATCGGGTCCGTCTGCACCACAAACTCCAACGTCGACTTCCGTCCCGGCTCCATCGGCAAGGCGGTCAGAGGCGTGGAGGTGCAGATCTGGGACGACGACCACCACGAACTGCCGAACGGCGAGATCGGCGAGATCGTCATCTCCGGCCCCACCATCATGGCGGGCTACTACACCAAGGACGGCCCCGAGGACCTGGGTCTTTACACCGACGAAAACGGCAAAAAGTGGGTCCTTTCGGGCGACCTCGGCTACCGGGACGACGACGGCTATTACTTCTTCTCCGGCAGAAAGAAGAGGGTCATCATCATCGCGGGCTACAACGTCTACCCGAACGACCTTGAAAAGAAGGTCTCGGAACTCGATTACATCAAGGACGTCTGCGCGGTGCAGGGCTGGCACGGCGACCGCAGCATGGTGCGGCTGTACGTTTCCACCAAGCGCGAGGTCGATCAGGAAAAGGCGCAGGAGGAAATCCGCAAGATCGCGGAGGAGAATTTCTCCAAGTTTTACGTGCCGCGTGAGATCGTGTTCCTGAAGGAACTGCCGCAGACCCCGCTTATGAAGGTCGACTTTATGAAGCTGACGCAGAAGAAGCCCGGCGACCCGCTGTACGAGCCGCCCGTCGGCGAGAAAAAAAGTTTGCTGCCTATCTGAAAAAAAACCTGAATTAAATTGGGACCGGTTCCTTTCGGAGCCGGTCCCGTTTTAGATAGTCTTTGTAAATCCTGCGTTCAGACATAAAAACGGCGCGTCCGATGGGCGCGCCGCGACTGTTGTTCATTCGGATCAGACCGGAAGAAGGCCTTTCTTTTCCTCTGCCGGAGGCGTATAGATCGACTCCTCGGGGCTGTTTTGGGTCAGTTTCATGAAGTCGACCTTCATGAGCGGGGTTTCGGGGAGTTTGTCCAGTTCGACGACGTCCTTCGGGACGCTGAACTTGGAGAAGTTCTGCTCGATGCATTCGAGCATGCGGCGCTTGTAGATCTCGCGGTCGCCGACCTTGTCGGTGTAGGAGACGAACAGACGGATGATCTGCTTGCCCTCTTTGCTGAAGCCTTTGACACAGCAGGCCTCCTTGACAAACGGGAACTCAGAGAGTTTCTTTTCGATGTCGGACGGATAGACGTTGTAACCGGAGATGATAATGACGCGCTTTTTGCGGCCGGAGAAGTAATAGTAATTGTCTTCGTCCCGGTAGCCGAGGTCGCCGGAGCGGACCCACTGCACGCCGTTTTTGTCGGTGTAGAGGCCTTCGCCGTCGTGCCCGTCCTCGGTGTAATAGCCCTGCATGATGGTGGGGCCGGCAATGACCAGCTCGCCGATCTCGCCGACGGGTAAGGGATTGCAGTCGTCGTCCCAGACGTCCATGATGACGCCGTCGATGGGTCTGCCGATGGAATTGGGCTTATAGTCCCAGTTGGTGCAGGTGCAGCACACGGACCCGACCTCGGTCAGGCCGTAGCCCTGACGAAGACGTCCGACCGCGCCGTACTTTTCAAGATAAGAGTTGAATTCGTCGAGAAGCGACTGAGGCGCGTCGTCGCCGCCGCAGAAGGACATGCGCAGGTTTTTAAGGCATTTATTGTCAAAGTGCTTTTCCTTCATGAGTTTCTGGAACATGACCGGAATGCCGAGGATGCCGACCACGCAGTTTTTGCGCAGGAGCTTGTTGAAGAGCTTGGCGTCGAACTGCATCATGGGGATCAGTCTTGCGCCGTTGCACATAGCCATGTGCATGGCGACCGACAGGCCGAAGCAATGGAACAGCGGCAGGACGATGACCTCCGCCTCCTCGCCCGGGCGATGGATGCGGTCCAGTTTTGACATGCGGTAGACGATCTCATTGATGGCGCGGGAGGAAAGCTTGATGGTCTTGCTTTTGCCCGTGGTGCCGCCGCCGTTGAGATAGACAGCCGTTTTGTCGCAGTCGCAGTGGTCCTTGACGTTTGCCTTCATAAAGCGCTTGACAGCCGCGCGGTACTCCTCCCGGTTGTCGATCTTGGGGAAGGCTTTTTTGAGGATCTTTTCGCCGAGGCCGACGCCGATCTCCGCAAAGATGTTGGCGTAGTCGGACGAATGGCAGACAAGGACCGGGAGACCGAGGTCATTGAGCATGTCCGCGTACTTTTTGGACAGGACGTCCAGGATCATGACGCCCTTGGAATGGAGAGACGTCACGGTCTCCTTGACGACGTCGGGCGGCAGCAGAGGATGGATGAAATTGACGATGACGCCGATTTTGTTGAGCGCGTAAAACGCGACGATGCTCTGCACCGTCGTCGGCATGAAGACGGAATAGACATCGCCGGGCTTGAGGCCCAGTTCGATGCGCATATAGGCCGCAAGCGCGTCCATATCGGCGATGATCTCGGTGTTTAAAAACCACTTGTCAAAATGCTGCTGGCAATAGTACTCGCCGTACTCTTCGGTACAAGCCTTGTAATACGCGTAACAGCTCATGTCCTTCGGTTCAACCATTTGACAAACCTCCACAACATTTTTTGGGAACGGTTAAAGATTCGTTCACAAAAATATATTATTTATTCTATATTATAAATCTTTTTAAACAAATTTCATCCTCCTTGTACGGTTAATTTCGGACTATTCAAAAACTTGTCTTTATTTATTCCGCATCGGACTATTGATTTTATTCAAAAGATATGGTATAATTCAACGGAATAACAAGGTACTAAAAGAATGTATTTTGAGGCGAACCGCATGGACGAAAAGAAAATGTTTCAGCCGTCTCCCATGTTGCTTGAAACCGATCCGCTGGTTCTGACGACCGGTCTGTTTAAGCCGGGAGAAGCCGAAGCGTTTTGCGAACGGATCGAAAACGAAACCCGCCGCGCGCAGGCAAAGGCGGAGCTCAGATACTTTCAGGGGGAGGCGCAGACAGCCAACGCCCTGTTTCGCGAGATCGCGGACAAAGCGGGAGACGACGACCTCCCCGCCGCCATTCTCGGCACGGTCATGACCTCTTTGGCGGGCGGCGACCCGCGGGACGTGATCCGCATTTACGAATTCGCAAAATCCCTTGAAAACGACCGGAGTTCCGCTGAACTCAGCCGTATCAGCAGCGCGCTGCTTTTGTATTTCAACATGCTGCTGCATAATCTTTCCGCCATTCGGATCCCGACGCTCGGCCCCGACGCGTTTGCGGTTCCCAGATCCATCCGTCCCATGGCGATCTACGTCTATACCGGTTTTCTTTTAAGCAAAGGCGACGTCGGCCGCGCCATCGGCCTTGCGGAGGGGGCGCTGGTTTTTATGGATCGGCCCTGCCCCGTATCGGAGATTTATCTCGCGCTGATCGTCTCACGCGGGTATATGCTGAAAAAAGAGTGGGACAAGGCGGAGTACTATTTTCATTACGCATGGTCCCGCGCAAAGCCCGACGGCCTGTACATGCCCTTTGCGGAGCATCGCGGCATGCTTTCGGGGATGCTCGAAAAATGTCTGCGCTACGAGGAGCCGCAGGCCTACAAGCGGATATCCGAGCTTTCGGGCGCCTATCAGAAGCGCTGGGTGTTCGTCCATAACGCCCTGACGGGCGACGAGATCTCAGACGCCCTGACCGCCATCGAATACAACGTCGCTTCCCTTGCGAGCAAGGGGCTCTCGAACGCCGAGATCGCCGATTTTTTGGGGATCGCCGTCAATTCCGTGCGGGCGCATCTGCGGAATATTTTTAACAAGCTCAACATCGGCAACCGGAAGGAACTCGCCAAATACGTGCTCTGACGGCGCCGTTTGCTAAGATCTATACCGGTCCCAACGGACCGTACAGGAGGTTTTATACGTGGTCAAGATCAACATCGCGTTGTGCAAGGACTGCCGGTACTGCGTCAAGTTCTGCCCCAAGGGCATTCTGCAGACCAGCACCGTGCGCAACAGCCGCGGTC
>CAMVBD010000160.1 GCA_947165615.1 uncultured Clostridia bacterium
TCAGAATGAACAGGAGATCCGCAATATCCTGATCACGACCTACGACGCGCTCGCGGAGAAAGGCTATGATCCCATTTCTCAAATCGTGGGCTACATCCTCTCGGAAGACCCAACGTATATCACGACGCACAACAACGCCAGAAATCTCATCCGCCGCGTGGACCGCTTTGAGCTGCTGCAGATCCTGCTCAAGGAGTACATCGGCAAGTAAGCCGCGTCTGAAAGGAGAAACGACATGGCAAAAGAACAGTACCTGACGTACAAGGGGTATCCTCTCGTCAGGAACGGAAAAACCATATATTACGGCAACGCCTACGATCCCTTCGTCATCATGATCCAGATTGCGACGACCAGAGAAGCCGCCGGCGTGCAGATCGCGGACAAGGTCATCGTTCAGCTCATCAACACGGACCCGGACGTACGCCCGAGAGACAAAATCGCAAAAAAGAGCGAGAAAAAAGGACTTTACGCCGCAATGGACATCGCCTATATCTGGCTTTCCCGCGCCAACGCGCAAAAATAAAAAATCCGCCGCCGGCGGTTTTTTTATTTTCCGGCGGTTTTTCGTTTTGCGTCAGACAGAGAATGACTCTTGACGGGACTTTCATTCAATGATAAAATAGAATAAATACGAACCGGAGGAATCTACACATGAGAAAAATCGGCATCAACGTACGGGCAAACGTCCGTTACGGAGTAGGACCTTTTATGGACTGTCTTGCCGCAACCGGCTTTGAAAGCGTTTTTACCTACGGCAACGATCCGGAGTTTGTGGAATTCACCGCGAAAAAGTGCGCCGAACTCGGCATTCTGTACGAAGCGCTGCACGCGCCGCACGACCGTATCAACGACCTTTGGGCTTCCGACGACAGCGGTGAAGCCGTCATCAAAATGTTTAAGACAAGCATGGACCTTGCCTCCGGCAATGGAATTCCGATCGTCATCTGCCATTTGAGTTCCAAAGAAGACGCCCCGCACGTCTCGGACGCGGGACTCGCCCGTTTTGACCGCATCGTCAATTACGCGGCGAAAAAAAATCTGACCATTGCCGTCGAAAACCAGAGAAAACTCGGAAATCTGGCGACGATCCTTGAGATCTACGGCAAAGACTCCCCCGTCGGCTTTTGCTGGGACGTGGGACACGAGGCCTGCTTTGCCTGCGGACGGGAATATCTGCCGCTTTTCCCCGACCGCTGCGTTTTTACCCACATCCACGACAACAACAAGCTCTATAACGTGGACGAGCATCTTCTCCCCTACGACGGACTGATCGACTTTCGGCACATCGCGGACGAGATCCATGCGGCGAATTACCGCGGCACCTTGGCGCTGGAGATCGACCTGCCGCACGAGGGCAGCGAAAAATACGCCAATCTTTCGCTGGAGCAGTTTGTATCGAAGGCGTATGCCGCCGTCAACCGTCTGCGCATCATTGCGGAATAAACGATTTTACCCGGAAAGAAGGTACCTATATGAAACCCCTCAGCCAAAAAACAGCGTTTTTGACGGACTCTGTCATCCGCCGTATGACGCGCCTTGCCATGGATTATGACGCCGTCAACCTCTCGCAGGGTTTTCCGGATTTTGATCCGCCTGCCTGCGTGACCGAGCGTCTTGCCGAGATCGCCGCGCCCGGTCCCCACCAGTATACCCCGACGTGGGGCGCCAAGAATTACCGGCAGGCGCTGGCGGACAAGGTCAGCCGCTCGATGGGCCTGCCGCTGGACCCGGATAAAAACGTGCTTGCGACCGTCGGCTCCACCGAAGCCATGATGGCGGCGCTGATGGCGCTGACGAACCCCGGCGACAAACTTGTGCTGTTTTCCCCGTATTTTGAAAACTACTATTCGCAGGCGGTGTTTACGTCCGTCGAACCCGTCTTTGTCGAACTCAAGCCTCCGGCGTTCACCTTTGATCCCGCCGAACTGGAGGCGGCTTTTGCGGACCCGAAAACAAAAGCGATGCTCCTTTGCAATCCCTCCAACCCTTCGGGGCGCGTGTTTACGAAGGAGGAACTGACTTTTATTGCGGACCTCGCCAAAAAGTACGACGTCATCATCATTACGGACGAGGTGTACGAGCACATCGTCTTCGCGCCGCACAAGCACACCTATATCGCGGCGCTGCCCGGCATGTGGGAGCGCACCGTCTGCTGTTCGTCGCTTTCGAAAACTTACTCGGTCACCGGCTGGCGGCTCGGCTATATCGTCGCCAACGAAACGCTTCTCAACGAATGCAAGAAAGTCCACGACTTTCTGACCGTGTGCGCGCCCTCTCCTTTGCAGGAGGCCATTATTCCGGGGCTTCGTCTCGGCGAAGACTATTACCGCGACTTCGGCGAAAAGTACACCCGCAAACGCGATATTCTCGCAAACGGGCTAAAGGACATCGGTTTCCGCTTTACAATGCCCGAGGGCACCTACTTTATGATGGTGGATATCTCCGATTTCCAGGGCAAAATGACGGACGTCGAGTTCTGTGAGGAACTGACAAAACGCGTCGGCGTCGCGATGGTGCCGGGGTCCACCTTCTTTAAGGAGCCGGTGGGCCACCTTGCCCGCGTTCATTTCTCCAAAAAGGACAAAACGCTGTACGAGGCGCTGGAGCGCCTGTCTGAGATCCGAAAAAAATTCTGAACCCAAACAGCAAAGGAGAACGGTATGAAACGCATTCTTGCGCTTATTCTCTCTGTATTGCTCATGATAACGGCGGTCCCCTCCGTCGTTTTTTCGGTTGAGCCGGAAACGGACGGAGAACCGGCGCACGAAAGTCAAACAGGGGCGCCGGACGAGGCTCTTGTCCGGCAGATCGGGATATGGCTCAACGACGTTTACGGAAACGTCCCAGGCTTTGGCTCGGCGCCGACGGACGGGACCGTCACGTACGCTTTGATCGCCGCCCTGCTGCGCGCCTTTCAGATCGAACTGGGCATCACGTCCCCCGCAAACAATTTCGGGCCGCAGACGACGGCTCGATACGAAGCTTCTCCCCTGCCGGACCCCGACGTAACGGAAGACGCGCGTTACGCGATCCTGTCGGCTGCGCTGATCTGCCGCGGATACGATCCGGGAGAAAAGATCACGCAGACAGAAGACAAAATCCTAATCAGCGGTATTTATGACGAAGCGCTGGAGCGGGCGATTTTATCTCTGAAACGCGACGCCGGGCTGCCGACGGATTCCCCTTTGATCGACACCGAACTGATGAAGGCCGTTTTCAGCACGATGCGCTTTACGCCCTATCCCGAACGGGGGAATGCCGTTTTCTGTGAAACGCAGCGATACATCAACGCAAACTTCCGCGACTATACGGGACTCATCCCCTGCGACGGGCTGTACGACCGGGATCTGGTTTTTGCGATGATCCGTACGGTACAGGCGGCGCTTGGACTGCCGAAAGATGAGATCACGTACCGCTTCGGTCCCCTGACGAGATCCCTGTTTCCGACGCTTCCCTATGACGCTGCCGCCGAGAATGCCGGGAGACGGTATCCGGGCGACAAGACCGGCGATCTGTTTTCGGACAAGGACGTTGAGGCGCTGACCGTCGTATTGCAGACGGCGCTGATCGGGAAAGCCTGGAACAGTGTGTATCTGAGCAACCATGATCAGCCGCGCCAGGTCAGCCGGTACGGCAATGACGGACCGCTCTACCGAGTCCGCAGCGCCAAAATGCTGGCTACACTGATTCATCTGATGCACGGCACGCCGTATATTTACAACGGCGAAGAACTGGGCATGACGAATATCTATTTCACAGACCTTGAGCAGTACCGGGATGTGGAAGTCTTCAATGCCTGGAAGCAGTGGGTCGGATCCGGCCTTGTCCATCCGGAAGACATGATGCGGTACTTTGCCAAAATCAGCAGAGACAATGCCCGGACGCCCATGCAGTGGGACACAACGAAGCATGCGGGATTTACAACGGGAACGCCGTGGATTGAGGTCAACCGGAATTATCTGGAGATCAATGCTGCAGACGAAGTGCGTGACCCGGACAGTGTGTATCACTATTACCGGAAGCTGATTGCCCTGCGCCATGAGCAGAAGGTGGTCGTGTACGGTTCGTTTGTTCCGCTGCTGGAAGACGATCCCATGGTCTATGCTTACCGCAGGGAACTGGACGGAAAACAGATGACGGTTCTGTGCAACTGGACACAGAAGACCGCCCCGTGCACGCTGAAGGATGAAACGGCCGGGGAAATCGTCCTTTCCAACTATGCACTCCATCAGCCCGGTGTGCTCCAGCCCTATGAGGCCATTGTCTTTCTGAACTGAATCATTTTTTTGCAGGCCGGAACCTCCGTGCCTGCATTTTTTCATGCATTTTCGTGCCCTGGAGCCCGCAAACGGGCGAAAAACCTCCGGATAAATGATTGAAGTTAACCAAAATATGATCAATTTGGGACAAACAGCAAGATTTGGCAAAAAGAGAACATGAAATGAGTAAAAAAGACCTTTTCTTTCGGGATTGATCTGGTTATAATCAAACCATCGGGTACATGAATCGATGATGTACTCAGGAAACGTTAATACATCTGAACAGTAGGAGGTTTTTGTATGAAGAAATTTTTGGCTGCTTTTCTTGCGCTCGCAATGATCGCATCCCTGCTTCCTGCCGCTCTGGCAGACGGCGGACTCGAACCGATCACGCTGACTGTGTTCCGCGGCGATCCCGGTGATCAGCCTGATGAAAACAACAAGATCTACAAGCTGATCGAAGAAGAATTCGGCGTCAAGTTCGAATTCGAATTCCTGGCCGGCGACCTGGATG
>CAMVBD010000161.1 GCA_947165615.1 uncultured Clostridia bacterium
AGTGAGGACCCGCACAACCTCGGCGCCATTTTGCGCAGCGCGGAGGCCGGGGGCGTCCACGGCGTGATCGTGCCGGAGCGCAGAAGCGCGGGACTTTCGGGGATCGTCGGCAAAACGAGCGCCGGGGCGCTGGAGTACCTGCCCGTGGCGCGGGTGACGAACCTGACGCAGACGATCAAGGACCTGCAAAAGCGCGGCGTATGGGTGTACGCCGCCGACATGGACGGACAGTCCTACCTCCAAACGGATTTTTCGGGCGCTGTCGCCCTTGTCATCGGCAGCGAAGGCGCGGGCGTTTCCCGGCTCGTGCGCGAGACGGCGGACGCCGTCGTGTCCATCCCCATGAAGGGGCAGATCAATTCGCTCAACGCCTCCGTCGCGGCCGGCATCCTGATTTTCCGCGTCGCGGGCGGCAGAGTTTGACGAGAGAGATTGAAGGGTGAGAGTTTATGAGTAAAAAGAAGAAAAACCGTCCCGTTTCCTCCGGCATCCGCGAGGACGTCGTGATCTCCCGCGAAGAGACCGGCGAAAGAAAGATCAAGACCGTGGACGAGGTGCACACGGTAGAAGCCCCGGACGCCGTCTATATCCCAGCCGAGACCGAAGAGGCCCCCGCCGAAGTCCCGGGCGAAAAGACCCGCCGCTTCATCCGCACCTCCGATGCGCCGCACGTCAGCGTCCGGGAGGACGCCGCCGCCAAGGAGACCGAGACCGCCGTGTCCAAATACACGGACCGCTTCGTCACGCCCGAAAACGAGGAGCAGGTGCACACCGGCTTTACCGGCAAAATGGGCACCTATGACCAGACGCACGCGGTCAAGGAGTCGGATGGTCGGATGATCGACGTCTCCCTTTTCCAGATGCGTTTTGACCTCGCAAACGAAGCGGCAGCCGAACCCGCCGCCGAGCCCGCGGAGACCGAGGAGGGCGGCACAAAGCCCATCGGCAAGGGCGACCTTTTGCGCGAGATCGCCGGCACCGCCGACGAGGACGTGCGCCGCAACCCCGACCAGATGATGATGGAGGGCTTTGACGTCATCGGCATGAAGACGGCAGAGGAGGTCCGCAGCGAAGAAGAACTGAAAGAAGAACTGGACCGTACCCGTGAAAAAAAGATCGGGGACTTCCGCTTCTGGAACAAGAAGGACGACGGCGAACTCGGCCAGACCGACGACGTCAAATTTGAAAAAACACCGGTCTCCCGCGCGCTGCCGCAGGCGCTGGATCGCTTTTCCCGCCGTTTTTCCCATCTCGAAACGCCCTTTACGCCCGTCAAGACCGAAGAATACACCGACCACAACAACCGCCGCGAGGGCTTTTCCGCCATCCGCCGCGCCAAGACCTTCACCCTGCTGCGCGCGGGCGCGCTGGCGCTGCTCGGCCTTGTTTTGCTGATCCTTGACGCCGTCGCCGCCGGAAACGTTTCCAACAACGGCGGAAGACTGACCCTGTTCGGCGGCTCGAACGCCGCCCTTGCCGTCATCAACCTCGCCTTCGGCGTGCTTGGCGCTGCCGCGCTGTTTCCGGAACTCAAGAACGCCGTGTTCTCGATCCTGAAACTCCATCCCCGCACGGACGCCGTTCTGCTGGGGCTGGCATTGACCACCCTGCTGCAAAACGCTTTCGCCATCCGCACCGAACTGCAGGCGCAGGCGGATTTCCGTCTGCTGACGCCGGCGTTTTTGCTGCTTGCGGCGCCCTATCTTCTGAGCAAAGTATTCTATTACGATTCGGAGCACCATTGCTTTAAGATCGTTTCGACCAAAAGCGACAAGTCCTATCTCCGGCAGGTCACGGAGCCCGTGCTCGCGGCGCGCCTGAACCACACGGACAACCCCGACAAAAAGGCCGTGTACGTGGGCAAGACCCGCTTTGTGGACAACTTTTTCTACCGCTGGGCAAACGCGCAGAAGGCCGGCGAGCCGTTCGGAAGAGTCGTTGCCATCGGTTTCATTCTGACCGCCGTGACCGCCGTCGTCGCGTGGATCGTCGGAAAAGATTTTCTGTACGCCGTTTCCGCCGCCGCCCTGTGCCTGAGTTTTTCGGTCCCGCTGTGTTCGCTTCTGTCCACCGGTTTTTATCTGACGCGGCAAAACAAGGCCCTGTCCCTCAAGTCCTCTTTTATCGGCTCCTGCGCGGACGCCGCCGCTTTTACAAAACTCGAAAACATTGCCGCGGACGCCGCCGATCTGTTTGACGGAAGCGTGGTATCGTGCCTGACGTCCAAGGACGTGACCGAACGTCAGGTCCGCTTTGTGGCCGCCGCCATCGCCAAAGGCGCCGGCGGGCTGACCAAAAAACTGTTCGCCGCAGACATTGAGACCTACGACGACAAGATCCCGCCCTGCGAAAGCCTGGTCTATGAAGAAAAACTGGGCCTTTCCGCCTGGGTGAGCGGCTGCAAGGTGCTGCTTGGCACCCACGACCTGATGACCAACCACTCGGTGGAAGTCCCGGACGAATCCGTCGTCCTGAAGGTTTTGGGCGAAGGGGAAAAGCCGCTGTACCTCGCGATCGAAGGGCGCTTTACCGCCGTGTTCGCGGTTAAATACTCCTGCAAAGAAAGCGTTCGCAAGGGGGTCGGCCGTCTTGTGGAAAACGGCACCGTGCTAACCCTTTCCACCACCGACGCCAACATCAGCGACACGTTTGCCGAAACCCTGCTCGGCCTGCCCGCGGAAAGCGTGGGCATCATGTCCTCCGCCGCAAGCGAGGGCGTTACCGCAGCCGCCGCGGTCGTGACCGACCGTGAAGAACTGGGCGCCGCGTTCGGCGAAGGCTTTACGGGTCTTTGCCGTGTGGCGGACTCCGCCCTGACGCTGGACAAGGTCTGCCGCGGCTCCAAAATGGTCTGCACGGCAGGCGCCTTCGTCTCGCTGATCCTCGGCATGATCCTTGTCTTTACCGGCGCGTACAAGTCCATCGGCGCATGGAGCGTTCTGCTGATGCAGGCGCTTCTGACCGGGATCTGCTTTGCGACGCCCTTTATCGGCAACGGAAAATTCGATCTTGAAAAAGCCCGGAACCCCTTTGCGAAATGGCTGACGAAAAAAGAGGCGGAGCCCGCCCCCGAAAGCGAAGAAGACGCTGTGCAGCCGGAAGCGGAAATAACCGCCGAAAACGGGACGGAGCCCGCCGAAACAGAAGCGCCCGAAGAAACGGGCGCCGCCGAACCGGAAACAAAACCGGCAGACGCGGACGAAACCCTCGAAACCCGCACGGGCTTCCGCGCCGCTGACGAAAAGCCGGCGTTTGAGATCCCCGATCCCGACCTCATCCCGGATGAGATCCCGGAGACAGACGGCACCGAGACCGACGCGACCGACGACAACGCGTTCAGCCGCTTTATGAAAAAAGAGGACCGCAAGCCCCGCGCCCGGAAAAAGGAGAAAAAAGGCGGCCTGATCGTGTCCGAGACCATGCAGAAGACCTTCTCCGGCATCGGCAGTTTCCTCGGAGAGATCAGCGATTCCGAAAAACGGGAAGAGATCCCGGACGACGGCGGCTTTACGCTTTACGGCGACAAGACCGCCCGCCGCAGACAGAGCGCCGAAGAGATCGAAAAGGACTACGAAGAACTGAAGAAGGAAGAAAAGGCGCTTGCCTCCCGTTTTACGGCGCCAAAAGCCCCCGACGCGCCGATCTTTGACCTCAGCCGGTCCGCCGACGAGCCCGATGAGGCCCCGGAAGACGCCGGGTTTACCGCCCCGGAAGAAAACGGCGGCGTGGACCTCTTTGACGAGGACCTGTGGAGCCGTTTTGAGGACGATAAGGTCTTTGCCGGCCTGCACGAGGACGAGGACGACAACGATTCCCTGTTTGATTTCTGATCCCGGAGTTTTGCGACTATGAAAAAATCCTTCCGTCACGTTTCCGTCACCCCGCCCATGGGCTTCAACACCTGGGACTGCTACGGCGCCGGCGTCAATGAGGACCGGTTTTTGGCGTGCGCCCGCGTGCAGGCCGAAAAACTGCTGCCGCACGGCTGGAATTACGCCGTCGTGGACATCCAGTGGTACGAGCCGACCGCCGACAGCGCCTATTACCACAATTTCGCCGACCTGTGCATGGATGAATTTTCCCGCCTGATCCCGGCGGAAAACCGGTTTCCGAGTTCCAAAGGCGGCAAAGGCTTCAAGCCCCTTGCGGACGAGATCCACAAGTTGGGGCTGAAGTTCGGCATCCACATTTTAAGAGGAATTCCCCGGCAGGCGGTCCACCGGAACACCCCCACCGTCACGCCCGGCGTCACGGCAAGGGACATTGCCCAGCAGTATTCCGTCTGCCCGTGGAACACCGACATGTACGGCGTAGACCCGGACAAACCGGGCGCCGCCGAATACTACGACTCCCTGTTCCGGATGTACGCCGACTGGGGCGTGGATTTCGTCAAGGTGGATGACATTGCAAACACCGAGTTTAAGCCCCACGACCCCTACTCCGCAAAGCGCGAGATCGAACTCATCCGCGCCGCCATTGCAAAATCCGGCAGAGAGATGGTCTTAAGCCTCTCCCCCGGCCCCGCGCCGCTTAAGGAAGCCGCGCACCTTTCGGAATTTGCCGACATGTGGCGCATGAGCGGCGACTTCTGGGACCGCTCCGACGCGCTCGATCACATGTTTGACCTGTGCCGGGACTGGTTCCCCTACGTCGGCGAGGGCCACTGGCCGGACTGCGACATGATCCCGCTGGGCGTCTTGCAGGTCAACGACCCCAACCCGCAGTATCGCGCCA
>CAMVBD010000162.1 GCA_947165615.1 uncultured Clostridia bacterium
GCCGGACGCCCTGGGGCCGCGCTGCGCGTCTCACGTGCTTGCGACCGCCCACCTCGGCGGCGACGCCATCAAAGCCCTGTCCCTGCCGGACCTGCGCCCCGTCGCCGTGATTGCGCCGGGGGTCTCGGGACAGACGGGCCTTGAAGCCTCCGCCGTCGTCAAGGGCGTGTGCGGCAGTTTGAAGCCCTCCGCCGTCATCGCCGTGGACGCGCTCGCGTCCGGAAGCGTGACGCGGCTCGGCAACAACGTCCAACTCTCCTCCGCCGGGATCGAGCCGGGCGCGGGCGTCGGCAACGCCCGAAAAGCCCTGTCGTATGAAACGCTCGGCGTACCCGTCGTGTCCGTCGGCGTCCCGACCGTGGTGGACGCCGTCACCATTGCGGGCGAACTCGGCGGCGGTGCTGCGGAGGGGGCAGACAGGAACAGCGGCGCCTGTGCTTCCCTCATGGTCACCCCGCGCGACATCGACGCCGTCATCGAGGGCGCCGCGCGGTTCGTGGCGCTCGCTCTCAACCTCGCTTTGCAGCCGAACCTCTCCGCCGAGGAGATCATGGGCGTCACCTGAGGCATAATCCCGGCGCTGTCTGCATAAGCATTGTCCGGTGATGCTATGAAACGGATCTATTCTGCCGGTGAAGTCGTCCTGGCAGCGGTTTTGCTGCTTATGACGGCGCTTTACGTTCTTTCCGAGATCCCCAAAGGCGCGGCGCGTCCGTCTTCTCCCTCCGCTTCAACGGAAACGTCGTCGGCAATCAGCGAAGCCCTGACCGAAGCGCCGTCTCAATCCATTCCCGAGACAAACACCGGGCAGGCGTCTTCCCCCGTCGACTTTGCCGAAACGCCCGCCGACGTGCTCGAAAAGGAGCAGGCGGCGCTGGCCTTGTATGCATCTGCCGAACCGAAGGGCACGGTGCAGGAGGTCTTTTACGAAATGCAGGGCGTGACGGATTCCGTCGGGAACGTGCGGGTCAAAAACGCGACCCATACCAAAAAACCGGATTTCGCCGCTCTGCTGTCTGCCGGCGGCGCGCCGGAGATCGCGGACCCGTCGCTGCCAACGGTGCTCATCTTCCACACGCACACCAGCGAAGCCTATCTCGGCGCCGCGACCGGCAGTTTTTATTCCAAGGAAGCCTCCCGCTCGCAGGACCCCGACGAAAGCGTCGTGCGCGTCGGTACGGAGCTTGCCGCCGTGCTGGAAGCCAACGGCGTCGGCGTGATCCACGACACAAACGTCTACGACGACGTCTATACCGGCGCTTATGCCCGCTCCCGGGAGTCCGTCGCAAAGTATCTGGAGGACTACCCAAGCCTTGTCGTCACGCTTGACGTCCACCGCGACGCGACCTACAATTCCGACGTATCCGCCATCAAGCCGACGGCGGTCGTCGACGGCAAAAAGGCCGCGCAGATCATGATCATCACGGGCGCCGAGGAAGGGGACGTCACGTCCTTTCCCGCGTGGGAGACGAATCTGCGCTTTGCCCTCGCGCTGCAAAAGGCGGCGGAGGACCGCTTCCCGGGGCTGATGCGCCCGGTGTTTTTCTGCCAGCGCCGCTATAATATGGACATGACACCGTATTCGCTGCTGCTGGAAGTGGGCAGCGATACCAACACGCTGGCGGAGGCCGTCTATTCCGGGCGCATGATCGGGCAGGCGCTGGCGGATGTTCTTATGCCCGAATCATAAAGGAGTTCGTATGAAAAAGATCCTGACGGCATATCTCGTTTTACAGATCCTTCTGTCCGCGCTGTTCTTTTTATACCTCGGGCTGTTCTTTGCCGCCGCCGGTACGCAAAAGCGCCTCGGCGGGGCGGGCGAGCCTCTTATTCGGCTGGAAGATCTTTATCCGGGCTGACAAAGCCGGATTCTTTTCGCCGCAAAACGACAAAAAACGGGATCGGACTTGTAAAACCCGATCCCGCATGCTATAATGATCGCAGGATTTCGCCAAAACTGCGGCGGTCCGGGCCGACGCCGACGTTTCGTCCGTCGGCAGAAAGGAGATCATTATGAAGAATTGTCCAACCTGCGGCGCGCAAAATCCCGATAACGCCTACGTATGCGGAAACTGCGGGACCGGTCTGGGCCAGCCCGTGTATCAGGCGTCTCAGCAGACGTGGCAGGACCCTCAGGGGACCTGGCAGCAGCAGGGGACCTGGCAGCAGCCGGTCGTTCCCGCCGGCGCCGTCGTCACCGATGAATCCCAACTGCCCGAAAAATACCGTCCGCTTTCCGCGTGGGCGTATTTCGGCTACACGCTGCTCTATTCCATTCCCCTGATCGGGTTCATCCTTGCCATCGTCTTTGCGCTCAGCGACGCAAACATCAACCGCCGCAACCACGCGCGCTCCATATTCTGCGGTCTCATCATCGCGGTGATTCTCGCCGTCATCGTCGGTATCCTTGCGGCTGTCGGCGTGTTCTCTTTCTCTTCGCTTTCCCGTTATTACTATTAAGAAAGCGGTTCCCCGCGATTCAAAAAAAACGCTTCCGGCCCGGAAGCGTTTTTCTCTTTTTCTTATTTCTTCCCGAACAGACCGCCGACTTTGCCGAGTAAATCGGACGCGCTGTCCAGATTGATCTTCGCCTTGATGCCTTCCACGATCGCGGAAAGCTGATCGGCGGAGAACTTGTCGCCCACAAGGTTCTTTACGGTCTCAAGAGGATTGCCCTTGAACTTTGACAGCAGGTCGCCGTCGCCCGTGATCTTCTGTACGAGGGAAGTGATGGTTTCTTTGATGTCCATATTTTTTCATCCTTTCTTTTAGTTGCATGTCCATTATAATGCGAAAGACACGGATTTGCAAGAGAAAAATCGGCGCCGTGTCTCCGTCTTTCTCTGCCGGACGTCAGAGCACGCTTTTCGGTATATTTTGGAAAATGAAAAAAGCAGCCTCGGAAGGAACTGCTTCCAAGTGGATTTGCAGGAGGCTGGTCGATCGAAAACACCGGTCTCAGCGACTGCGGCGCGCCTGCCTTCTTGTGCTTTACGGATGGACGAACACCAATGTAAACACCGTGCGGTCGCCGCCGCCCAGTCCCGTGCCGCCGGCTACCGTGGTGGTCATGGTGTGCAGCGTCCAGCCCTGACTTGCCCATCTGTTCAGTTCATTGTCAAGAGCCGAAAGGTTTCTGGCGTCGTGCCCGATGAATTTTTCCTTGAGTACGACCTGTGAAGTTCTGTAAACCATCGTTGTCTTTCCTTTCTGATGCAAAAAGGCTCCGCGGTCGTGACGCCGCGGAGCCCGTTCATTTTGTGTCGCAGCGCAAAGCGGAATCAGGTCAGGCGGTCCGCAAAGGACTGCCCGGTATTCGCTGAACGCGGTGCTTTTTATTTGCCGAAGTATCTGTCCAGCAGGCCCTTGAAGGCTTTGCCGTGGCGGGCTTCGTCTCTTGCCATCTCGTGGACGGTGTCGTGGATGGCGTCGAGGTTCAGGGCCTTGGCCTTCTTCGCCAGCTCAAACTTGCCCTCGGTTGCGCCGTTCTCGGCGGCGACGCGCATTTCAAGGTTCTTTTTGGTGGAATCGGTCAGAACTTCACCGAGGAGCTCCGCAAACTTGGCGGCGTGCTCGGCCTCTTCGTAAGCGGCCTTCTCCCAATAAGCGCCGATCTCGGCATAGCCCTCACGGTAAGCGACTCTTGCCATGGCAAGATACATACCGACCTCGCTGCATTCGCCCTGGAAGTTGGAGCGAAGGCCTTCAATGATCTCGGCAGGCGCATCCTTGGCGACGCCCAGAACGTGCTCGGCGGCCCAGGTCAGACCGGCGTCTTCCACGATCTCCACAAACTTTTCACCGGGGGCCTTGCAAAGCGGGCAGGCTTCGGGTCTGGTCTCACTTTCAACGATCTCGCCGCAGATGAGGCATTTCCATTTTTTCATAAGTAAAAACTCCCTTCTTGATTTGATGATGGACATCGGTTCTATTATACGATATCCCCGTCAAAAAGTAAAGAGTCTTTTTTTTGTCCCGATCTTACAGCCCGAAGCTGACCTCGATGGCGTCGTTGACGCGCTGCATATCGGCGCCCGAGAGCGTGCCCATATGCTCCCGGAGCCTGCGCTTGTCAAGGGTGCGGATCTGCTCCAGAAGCACCACCGAATCCTTCTGCAGACCGGACGACAGGGAACTGACCTTGATGTGCGTCGGCAGGTCCGCCTTGTCGCCTCTGGACGTAATGGCCGCCGCGATCACGGTGGGGGAGTAGCGGTTGCCCATGTCGTTCTGAATGATAAGTACCGGCCGCACGCCGCCCTGCTCGCTGCCGACGACCGGGCTGAGGTCCGCAAAATAAATGTCTCCGCGCTTGACTGTCATAAAGGTCCCTCCGTTTCGTTTCACTTTTAGTATTTCCGCGGTTTTGCCGCTTTAGTCAGCCTTGTACGTTTTTTTCGGTTTTTCCCGGTCTTCCTGTTTTCGCTCTTGATAATCTGGCGGCGCTATGCTAAAATATAAAGGTTAGGAGAGATGCTTATGTCCAAAAGAATCGTCGTGATCGGCGCGGGTCCCGCGGGGATGATGGCGGCGGGCGTCGCCGCCGGGAACGGCAACGACGTGACCCTGCTTGAAAAAAACGCCAGGCCCGGCCGAAAACTGATGATCACGGGCAAGGGGCGCTGCAACGTCACGAACGCCTGCACGCCTCTAAGCGACCTCATGGACAACGTCCCCGGAAACGCCCGCCAGCATGCATATAC
>CAMVBD010000163.1 GCA_947165615.1 uncultured Clostridia bacterium
TTTCGGAGGCGGCGTACCGGACCTTTAAGCCGCTGCCGTGAAACACGCCGCTTTCGGTCTGCACGTAATCCACGTACTCCTCGGCGGTCAGATATCTTGCGTAGTCGTCGGAAAGCCCCGCGACGTAGCCTTTGAGCCCGGAGGCGTTCATGTCGGAGACGCTGACGTCCCCGAGGTAGTTTTCCCGGATCAGATCTTCCAGCGTGCCGAGCACCGACACCTGATCCGTTTTGGCGGGCAGATCGCCGATGAGGGCGTTATAGCGCTTCATAGAAACGCTTACCGTAATGACTACGGTAAGCGCTGCTGAAACAAACATTAAAGCAAGGGTATATGCCCAAGGTATTTTTTTTGACAAAGCGCTCCTCTCCGTCCTTAGGGCAGCGCGACGTAGGCGCCGGGGTTGACCTTGGAGCCGTTGACGCGGATCTCAAAATGAAGATGGGGGCCGGTGGACCAGCCGCCGGGGCCGAAGGTGTTGCCGGCGTAACCGACGGTTTGGCTCTGATAAACGGTCTCGCCGACGGAGACGGCGCGGGAATTCATGTGACCGTAAAGGGAGACGATGCCGTTTCCGTGGTCGATCATGACGCAGTTGCCGTAGCCGTTGAAGCCGGAGTAAATGACCTCGCCGGCAGCCGTCGCGCTGACGGTTTTGCCGAGGGTGCCGCTCCAGCAGCAGAGGTCCACGCCGCCGTGGAAGGTGGAGTAGTTTACGGACAGGCTGCGGTAGCCGTAACCCGAAGACGTGTAGGCGTCCCCGTACTGCAAAGGCGTGACGAAACTGCCGGAGGGCGTAAAGGTCTTGGGCTGGGAGCGCTTTGCGGCCTGGGCGATGATGTATTCGATCTCGGCGTCAAGGGCGGCTTTTTCGTCCTCATACTTTTTAACGAGCGACTTATATGCGGCGGACGCCTCGTTGAGTTCGGCGATATAGCTCATGGCCGTGGTCTTGAGTTCCTGCACCTCGTCCTGACTGGACTGGATCTCGGCTTTTGTCGCCTCGATCTCCGTCTCGCGGGCGTTGAGCGTATCAATGTCCGCCTGCAGGCTTGCCTGATCCGCCTCTCGGTCGGCGATGAGTTGGTTTTGCTCCGCGATCAGCGCGTCCATCTGAGCGCTTTTTTCTTTGAGGTCCTCAATGATCTCGTCGGCGTTGCCGGCAAGATTGTCCTCCAGTTCCTTGGTGACAAGGTACGATCTGAAGTCGTTGGCGTTGAGCAGGAGTTCCAGTTCCGAGGTCTTGCCGTACATATAAAGACTGCACAGGCTGTCCTTGAGGGTCTCAACGGTCTCGTTGATCTCTTCCCGCAGACCGATCTGCTCGATGGTGATGTGGTTGATCTTGACTTCGATTTCGTCGATCTCGGCCTGCAGTTCGTCGATTTTTGCCTGCAGGGAGGCTTTTTCTTTTTCGAGTTCTTCGATTTTGGCGTTTTGGACGTCGATCTGGCGCTGATACGCGTCGATCTGATCCTGCAGGGTGGAAACGTACGTCTCCTGCTTTTCGATGTCGCCCTTCAAGGCGTCCAGTTTTTCCTGGTTTTCGCGGATCTTTTCGTCGAGTTCCGCCTTTTCGTTGCGGTAATCGTCGATTTTATCCTGCTCGCTGTCGGTCAGGCTTGCGTGGACGGAATCCGGCAGGCCGACGCCGAAGACCGCGATGATAAAAGCAAGCGCCAGCGCGGCGAGTCTGGAAGTCCGTTTACCCGTTCGCATCTACAACACTCCCCTGTTCTTTGAGGTATTTGCCGATGGAGAAGATACTGCCGATACCGGCCGTGACGATGCTGACGCCCACAAACCCCGCGAAGATCTGCAATGCGTAGTCCTTGAACGCAACAAGTTTTCCGTTGAGGATGCCGAAAATGGTGAGCAGCGCGTCGCCGGCAAAGTAATAGATGGCGTACAGCACGCCCATGCCGAGCACCGCCGACAGAAGGCCGATGGTGACGCCCTCGATGAGGAAGGGCCAGCGGATAAAGGAATTGGTGGCGCCGACCGCCTTCATGATGCTGATCTCCTTGCGGCGGGTGTACATGGTGATACGGATGGTGTTGGCGATGATGAACAGCGCCACAAGGAACAGCAGGGCGATGATGCCGATGCACACGTAGGTCACTGCCGTGCGGATCTTTTCAAGTCGGGCCGCAAGGTCGGAATTCTCGCGCACGTGGAGGACGTTGTCAATCTCCCAGATGTCCGTGACCGTTTGACCGAAGCGCTGCATGTCCTCGACCTCGACTTCAAACGCCAGCGGCAGGAAGGATTCGTCCACCTCGTTGCGCTCTAAAAATTCCGCGTTGTCGCCGAGAGATTCCTGAATGGAGCGATAGGCTTCCTCTTTCGAGACGCGGCGGACCTCACGGACGTTTTCAAGGGCGCCGAGCGACGCTTCGACCGCGTTTTCTTCGGCTTCCCCCGCGCGCTTGTTGACAAAGACCATGATGACGTTTTGGGATTCAATGGACTGGACCAGCGAGTCGATGTTGAGGTACAGCAGGACCGCGCAGCCGATCATGACGAGGCAGGACATAAGCACCGTTACGGACGCAAGGCTCATCAGGCGGTTGACGCCGATGTTTTTGATCCCTTCCCGGGTCAGATATCTCAGGTTTCTGTTTTTTTTCATACCGCTGCCCTCCCGTCATTCGCCGCGGAAGGCGGACGTGTCCAGTTTGAAGCCCTTTTCCTCGCCGTCTTCGCTGCCGTAACTTTTGAGGAAGTCCTCGATCTCCGCGTCCTCGGTCGGCGCGTAGTAATAGCCGCTGGGCGTATTGACGACGGCCTCGGGCGACGCCGCCCGGGCGACCTCCGGATGCGCGGTGTCAGACACGACGGACCCGTTTTTGATGGTCACGACGCGTTTGTTGTAATGGCGGATCAGGTCGACCTCATGCGTGACCATGATGATGGTGTTCTTTTTGTTGATGTTGATCTGTTCCAGAAGGTCCACGATGTCCTTGGACATTTCGGGGTCGATGTTGCCGGTCGGCTCGTCCGCGATGATGATCTCGGCGTCGTTGACAAGGGCGCGCGCCAGCGCGACGCGCTGCTGCTCGCCGCCCGAAAGCTGATTGGGGTAATTCTTAGCCTTGGCGGACAGACCGACCAAGGTCAGCGCGTAGGCGACGCGGCGGGAGATGTCCTTTTGGGACGCGCCGATGACGTGCATGGCGAACGCCACGTTTTCATACACGGTCTTGGTGGGGATCAGGCGGAAATCCTGAAACACGATGCCGAGTTTTCTGCGGTAGTACGGCACCTTGCGCGCCTTCATCTTATTGAGGTTCTGCCCGTCGATGACGACTTCGCCCGAAGTCGGCACCTCCTCGCGCATGATGGTTTTGAGGAAGGTGCTCTTGCCCGCGCCGGACGCGCCGACGACAAAAACGAACTCCCCTTTGTCGATATGCAAGGTCACGTTGTTGAGCGCTTTGGCGCCGTTGTCCTTGTAGACCTTGGACACATTTATAAAATCGATCATAGCACTGTTGACCCCGCCGGAAAGCGGGAACACATACCCTTTCTGCAAAAACTGCTGAATTTATTACAAATTGTAACTTTTCACCCTTAAATCTACCTTAATACTTGATCGGGGAAGAATCCAGGTACTTTTTGACCATCAGCGCCACTTTGAAAACGATGGCGTCGTCGAACTCGCGCAGATCGAGGCCCGTGAGTTTGCGGATCTTTTCGAGACGGTAGACAAGCGTGTTTCTGTGGACGAACAGTTTACGGGACGTTTCAGAGACGTTGAGGTTGTTCTCGAAGAACTTCTGGATGGTGAACAGCGTCTCGTGGTCGAGGGACTCGATGGAGCCGCGCTTGAAGACCTCGCGCAGGAACATTTCGCACAGGGTCGTCGGCAGTTGGTAGATGAGGCGCGCGATGCCGAGGTTTTCGTAGGTGACGATGACCTTTTCGGTATCGAAGACCTTGCCGACCTCCAGGGCTTTGCAAGATCCTTGATGCCCTTGACCTGCGTGCCGATGCCGGCGATGGCCTTGCCCGCGACCTCGGGATTGAGGGAGTCGATGATGCTTCTGGCCAGTTTTTCGAGATCCTTGACTTCGATCCCGGCGCTGATCTCTTTGATGACGGCGATGTCGGTCTCGTTGATGTTGACGACGAAGTCCTTGTTCTTGTCCGGGAACAGGGACTGGATCATTTCGAACACGGAGATCTCGCACGGCTCCGACAGACGGATCAAAAACACCA
Source organism: uncultured Clostridia bacterium (assembly GCA_947165615.1). GTDB lineage: Bacteria > Bacillota > Clostridia > Oscillospirales > Acutalibacteraceae > RUG806. The sequence continues at coordinate 4,222 of CAMVBD010000163.1, forward strand.
CGCGCACCGCGTCGTTGTTGAAATGCAGCTCGCGGCCCTTGAGGTAGATGTCGCCGGGCAGGATGTTGTCCAGCATGACGTTTTTGATGAAGTTGCCGCGGTCGTATTTCTCGTCGTAGAACTGCTTGATGCTGGAAAGCGACACGGACAGGACGGAGGCGTACTTTTCCGCCAGCGCGTCGGTGCCCTCCACAAAGACCGTGAACTCCGGCTGCAAAGACGAGCCGAAGGAACGGTAGGTGTAACCGCCCACAGTCACGGCGCCACCGAGCGCAAACGCGTCGGACACGCTGATGGAAACGACCTCGCCGATGCGTCCGAGCTCGGAGCAGGAGACGATGGTACCGGACTCGTCCACCACGCCGATGACGCGGCCGATGACGTCCTTCATCTGATGTATGACACTCTGGAAAATTCTGTTTGACATTTGGATCTTCCTTTCTCAGCAAAAACGAC
>CAMVBD010000164.1 GCA_947165615.1 uncultured Clostridia bacterium
TATATTTCCTTCCTTCGTACAAGACTGGATTTTATCGCAACGAGAGTTGAAATCGTTTCCCTCCGAAAAATCGGGTATCGGTTAGGAGTAAAGAAGGATGCTTAAAAAACTTCGACGCCGGTTTATGACGATCTGGATGACTATTATTACGGTCGTCCTGGTTTTCTTTTTTATAATGATCACAGGTATCCTGTTTCTTCGCATTACGGCGACCGTTCAGAGTACGCTTCGGAACTATTCTTCCGAAAACTACGCCTCAAAATCTTTTGAGGTCGGCGCAGGGGATCAGTCTTCCGAAAACTACGCGATCGACCCCGGAAGCATCTGTGTGGTAAGCATCAATGAAAGCGGAACGCGCGCGATCGTGGATTCCGGCCACGGATGGATGGATGAAGAGATTCTTGTAAACTCCATTTCATACGTCATGAAAGAAGACAGTGCGTTTGGAATCATTTTGAAATACAATTTGTTCTATTATAAAACAAACATTTCATCCGGCTCCAGAATCGCTTTTGCGGACGCGTCGCCTTATTACGCGTATTTAACCGACGCGCTGGTCTACGATGGGGTGATTTTTCTTGTCATTCTCTTAGGGCTTTTCTTTGCGACGTCTAAACTTTCCACCTTGTTTTTGAAACCCGTGGAAAAAGCATGGGCACAACAGCAAAACTTTATTGCGGACGCCTCCCATGAACTGAAAACGCCTCTGACCGTTATTTTGGCGAACAGCAATATTCTGCTCTCTCACAGCGGCGACACGATCGAAGAGCAAAAAAAATGGATCGAATCGACCAACGAGGAAGCAGCGCATATGAAAGACCTTGTCGATAAAATGCTGTTCCTCGCAAAAAGTGAGAATATGAAAAACACGAAGGTCTTTTCTGAAGTTCCAATCTCCGACTTAACAAAAAAACTGATTCTGCAATTTGAACCCGTTGCTTTTGAAGCCGGGGTCACGATTGCGGATGAGATCGAGAAGAATGTCATAATCCGAGCGGACAGTACGGCAGTCAATCAGATCATTCATATCCTGATCGACAACGCGGTCAAGTATGCAGGACTCGGCGGTACTGTTACGGTCCGTCTTTACCGAAAAAAGGATAACGTATTTCTGGTAACAAAAAACACCGGATCTCCGATCCCGCCGGAAGATCTCCCGCATATCTTCGAGCGTTTTTACCGTTCGGACAAAGCAAGGACGTTCGGTTCCGGTTACGGTTTGGGGCTTGCGATCTGCAAATCCCTTGCGGAATCGCAGCACGCGACTATCGGCGTTGTATCCGATGAAGAACACGGAACGGAATTTACGGTTCGTTTTCAAAAACAAAAAACAGAAAAAACGGCAGTCTGACTGCCGTTTTTTTTAGTTCTCAGGGTAGATTTTTACATGCATCCACGGAAGGCCGGCGGCAATCGCGCCGCGATAGTTGACGTCCGTTTTCGTGTAATAACTCAACGCGTAATACGTGTAATGCGTATTGGATCGACTCCACTCGGGGTCATAAACAAGCCCGTCGATCTCTGCCCATCCATGGCCGCCGCTGTTGCAGCCGTAAACCTCTTCATATCCGATCGCCCTTGCCATATAACAGAAAGCGGCGGCGTAACTGAAGCAGTTTCCCTCGCCGTTTATAAACATATCGTTTGCGTAGAGGATCGGCCAGTCGATCTGCGTATAATGCGGGGAACGGGGATTTCGTTCTCTGTAAGTTGTCTTTGCGTATTGAAAGCAAGCGTATAGTTTTTCTTCTTTCGTCATGCCGGGGTCGGTCGCATCTTCTACTGCCGAGAAAGCGCGAAACAGCGTCCGGTCTTCGGCAGTCGTGACAGATTTGGCCTGTCCGTTCAGAATCAGCCAGTCTTTTCCATCCCGCGTCAAATGACGCCGAACGCTGACGTCCCGAACGCCGTCTTCGGTAAACCAGATCCTTCCGGTCTCATCGGCGAATAATTGAATCCCCTTGGGGACGCTGCCGTCCGGAAGATAGTAGATCCACTTGTTTTCGATCTCCGCCCAGCCGTCTGCGATGTTCCCGCATACGGCGCAGGTCTTTGCGCGCGTGGGAGTCGCGGGAATCCATTCGTGTCCGCGCGGAGGAACGGCGGACTGTATCCGCTTGAAACAGACGGCGCAGGTGGATTCTTTTGTCCCGGCGGTCACGCAAGTCGGTTCCGAGAGGATCTGTTCTGTGAAAGTATGACCGTTCTCGGGAACCGTGAGCGTGATTTCTTTTTTACACTCTGCACATTGCGCATACAGTGTCCCGGGCTGTGTGCAGGTCGGTTCCAATACGATTTGACCGGTATAAGCATGAGCGGTCGTCCTGTCTAAATCGACGGCGATCCGAAGGGTAAGCCTTGCGTCCGCAGCGCTCAGCACGCCGTCTTCGTTTACATCCGCAAGGGGAAGCGCGTCTGTCGGGAGTTTGGTCAGGATCAGGACCTGCCGTAAAATCGTTCGGGCGTCAGCCGCGGTTACGCGGCTGTCCAGATCCACGTCCCCGAGGTAATAAGAAGCGCCCTCCTGTCGGTATTCAGTGCCTGTATCCTCTGCCTTCACCCTGAAAGACAAAGTCGAAAAAAGCGCGAAAACAACCGCTAAGGAGCAGAAAAAGAGGTGTTTAATCTTCGTCAGATCGATCATGTCGAAAATGCCTCCCCGGAATCAGTAGCAATAAGATGAGATCCCAAGATAATAGATAAACAGGCCGGCAAGGACAAAAAGATGGAACACGGTATGAAAATAACGGATCCTTTTGCCAAGTCGTAAAAACAAAGCGCCTATGAGCAACAAAACGCTTCCGATCAAAAAACATAAAAATGCGCGAAAAGGAAGGTGAAAATAGGCTTTGCAGCCGGAAACGGCGCAGACAAAAGCAGTCCCGAAATATAAAAGCATTCTTGCTTTCGTCGTTTTTTCAAAGAAAAAGAGAGACATTATGAGGCCGCCGACGGCACCGGTCCAGGCGCATAAGAGCATAAGGACAGAGAAGAACAATCCGCCGGTATCGTATACCGCGGGCACGCAGCCCGTCGCGGTCCCGGCTACGGCAAAAAAGATCATTGTGTGGTCAAGGACCCGCAGTTTTGTTTTTTTCTCTGTATTCCTTACGCTATGATACAATACCGAAGTCAGAAACATGGCAAACGTTCCGAACAGATACAGTCCCGCCGAAACGATCCTTAAGACTTCACCTGAAGAGAGTGCCGGGATCAGGCATGCCGCGGCGATGAAATAACACAATACAAAACCGAGCGCATGGGTCGCAGCGTTCAGGAACTCTTCTCCTTTTGTATAAGAAACGACGGAAACGGATTCTGTCTTCACGTTATGGCCTCCCGGATGATCTTCTATCACTATACTACAAAAAACATGATTCGTCAAATCCTTCTTTCACATGTTGTCCATCCCGGCATAAGATGGACTGAGAAGCAATTCTCAAAATATCATAAAAACAGGAGGAATCATTATGGAGGATTTTGCTGCGTCGCCGGCGCTATACGTCGCTATCCCGCCTTTACCGGCCGACGCCGCGGTTACTATGGCATACGTTCCGTTTCAGACGGATAAAAGCCGGTATGACGATATGCAGGCGCTTTCATACGGTACGTTGTTTCCCTCTCTGAATAAGCCGTTTTTGCGGGGTGCTTGTAAATGAGCAAGCGCGAAAAACTGTTGCGGCAGCTCTCAAGCGTGCAATTCGCTTTGTGGGAACTGCATCTGTATCTGGATACGCACCCCTCCGATCTGGAAGCGGTCGCCCTGCATGAACAATATGAAAAGAAGCTTCGGGGACTCATCGGAGAATACGAAGCGTCTTTCGGGCCGTTGACGTCCGGCGTCGGAGAGGGCGCAGCCTGGCTGACGGATCCGTGGCCGTGGGAAACGGAAAGGGGAGAAGACTGAGATGTGGGCTTATGAGAAAAAACTGCAGTATCCGATCAAGATCAAACGACCGAACGCGAAACTCGCACAGATCATTTCCGAGCAGTATGGCGGAGCGGACGGAGAACTCGGAGCCTCTTTGCGCTATCTTTCGCAGAGGTTCTCCATGCCGTATCCGGAATTAAAAGGACTTTTGACTGACATCGGTACAGAAGAACTCGGTCATCTGGAAATGGTCGGAACGATCATTTATCAGCTTACAAGAGATCTGAGCATTGAGGAGATCAAAAAAGCAGGGTTCGAGCAGTACTTCGTCAACCATACAACGGGCGTCTATCCGTCTTCGGCATCCGGCGTTCCTTTTACGGCTGCCTATTTGCAGAGCAAGGGAGACGTTCTGACGGATCTTCATGAAAATATGGCAGCCGAACAAAAAGCGCGAACGACTTACGATAATATCCTTCGTCTCGTAGACGATCCCGACGTCGCGGACCCCATTAAATTTCTGCGGGAGCGGGAGATCGTCCATTATCAGCGATTCGGAGAAGGCCTTCGTCTGGCGACTGACAGACTCAACAGTAAAAACTTTTACGCGTTCAATCCGTCGTTTGACAAGAAATAAAAAAAGAACGGCAGGACATTTTCCTGCCGTTTTTGCGTAAGTATCAGTTTCTGACGGAATGGTGCGCGTTGAAACTGGAGTCGTCAACCGTGAGGGACAAAAACGTATAGCCGTTTTCGATTGCCCAGGGAATAAAACTTTCCATCGCGTT
>CAMVBD010000165.1 GCA_947165615.1 uncultured Clostridia bacterium
GTACTCAAAATTGATGTGACGGAGTTTGAGCGGGTCAAAGATGGCGGGGGACTTACTGATGCGGGCGGGGTCCCAGTTTTCGATCATCTCGTCGAGGGAAAAGATCTCCTTTTCGCCCTCAGGGGACCAGCCGAGCAGCAGCAGGTAATTGAGCACCGCTTCGCTGAGGTACCCCTTGGCGACCAGATCCTGATAACTCGCGTCGCCGTTGCGCTTGCTGAGTTTCTGATGCGCGTCCTTCATGACGGGCGGGCAGTGGACGTAGGTGGGCTTTTGCCAGCCGAACGCCTCGTACAGCAGGTTATATTTCGGGGTGGAGGACAGGTACTCGTTGCCTCTGAGCACGTGCGTAATGCCCATCAGATGGTCGTCCACGACGTTGGCGAAGTTATAGGTCGGCATGCCGTCGGACTTTAACAGGACCTGATCCTCGAGTTCGGAATTGTCGACCTCGATGTGCCCGTAAATGAGATCGTCAAAACTCGTCTTGCCCTCGAGCGGCATCTTCTGCCGGATGACGTAGGGCACGCCGTTTTTAAGGTTTTCCTCGATCTCTTCTTTGGAGAGGTCCCGGCAGTGGCGGTCGTAACTGCCCACGGCCTGCCCCGCGGCGACCTGCTCGGCGCGCATCCGCTCCAGCCGCTCCTCGGTGCAGAAGCAGTAATAGGCCTTGCCCTCTTTGACAAGCTGCTCGGCGTAGCCCTTGAAGATGCCCATGCGCTCACTCTGCACGTAGGGGCCGAACTCGCCGGGGCGGTCGGGGCCCTCGTCCCACGTAAGGCCGGTCTCGTTTAAGGTCTTGTAGATGACGTCGACGGCGCCGTCCACCTTGCGGCCCTGATCGGTGTCCTCAATGCGGAGAATAAAGGTGCCCCCGGCGTGGCGGGCGGTCAGGTACGTGTACAGCGCGGTGCGCAGGTTTCCGACGTGCATGTAGCCCGTGGGGCTCGGCGCAAAGCGGGTCACGACGCCGTTTTCGGGGCGCTTCGGCGCGGCGGCGGTGGGGTTCAGGTCCATAGCGATCCTTCCTTTTTGAAAACAGATTAAATCCAGTATAGTATAATACACGACGCCCGATTTGTAAAGTTTTTTTTGCGGGAGAAAGGGCAAAAGAGGCGCAAAAAAACCGGAGTCCGAAAAAACCGGGCTCCGGAAAACGGGATTTTTGCGGAAAAAACCGTCACGCCGTCGCTTCTTCGGACGCGGGGACGGACCCGTCGGCGATCACGACGGAATAGGGTTCGGTCGATTTTTCTTCCCGCGGCAAAAACGGCAGTTCCAGAACGCCGGCGCGGTCCAGCGCGAAAAACAGGGTGAACAGGACGACCAGCACGATCAGGACAAGCGCCGCGAGGTTTCGGATCTTTTTTGCGGTCGAGGGGGATTCGGAAGCGGACATATCGGGGACCTTCTTTCGTTAGCGGTAGACGAAGAACCACACCGCCGCCATGATCAGCAGATGCAAAACCATGATCGCGGGCAGTCCCGCCATAAATTTTTTGTGTTTTGTTTTGTGCCGGATGGCTTTCATCGTCACATACTCCGGCAGGGCGAAGCCGAACAGCGCCGTCAACAGCAGAATCTTTTCGGGGACCCTTCGGCGGGGGGCGGTCTTTGCCGTCCTTTTGTCGCGGAGCGTCAGCAGGACGGAGGCGACGCTCATAAACGCGGCGACGGAAACAAGGACGGGCTCGCAGAGTTTCCAGACGGCAAGCGGGGTCACAGCGTCACCTGCACCCTGACGTCGCCCGAAACGGCGGGCACCGTCAGCAAAAAGCAGCCGTCCTCGTCCGTGACCCGGTACCCCTCGGGCGCCGAGACGGACTTTGGCGCGGTCGGGAGGTAAATTTCGGTCGGCTTTTCGTTCTGCCCGCCGGTGTACGTCAGCGTAAAGGCGTTCGCCGTCCGGTCAAAGCCGTAGTCGAGGTCCGTCCCCGCCACGGCTCTGGGGTGCGGGCGGTTCAGGATCTCAAAAATTTTGCTGTCCGCGATCTCGCGGGAGTAGTGCCAGTAGGTCTGCGACCAGCCGTTTTTGTCGAATTTGGCGATCAGGTGCTCGAGCGCCGGGTACTCGTCGCCCCCGGCGACCATGCCGCCCCACTCGCCGACCAGCACCGGCAGCCCCATGCGGGTCTGCTTACGGCGGTGCTCGTCAAAGATGAAGTCCACGCGGCGGGTACTTGCCTTGTTTGTCAGGGGGGAGTCCACGGTCAGGTCGTACCCGTGGGGCGCGAAGGCGAGGTTTTTTTCGCGCAGGCCGTTTTTGTAAACGGGCTTCGGCACCGCGCAGGGGATGCCGAGGTTGCCGTAGTAGGAATTTTCAAAAAACAGCACGCCCTTGTCCGTGACCCGGCGGATGCTTTCGCCCGCGGCGCACAAAAAGTCGTAGTAGACGCCCGTGTCGAATTTGTTGAGGCGTTTCGTCGCCCCGTCGATGATGCCGTGGTAGACCTTGGGCTCGTCCAGCACTTCCAGCGCCTCCATGACCTGCTTTCCGGTCAGCTGCTTCAGGCGCTTGACCTTTTCTTTGGCGGGCAGGCCCAATAGCGTCCCGGCGCCGTGGCGCACCAGCGTCCGGAAGATTTTGCCGCCCTCGCTCCCGGGGTAGGGCTCGTTTAAGACGTCAAAGCCCATCAGGTTCGGCTCGTCCTTCATGAAACGGACGGTATACGCCAGCATGTCGCAGAAGCGGTCGCGCAGCCCTCTGCCGGCAAGCGGACGGTTTTCCCAAAACGCGTCAAAGCACTCGAACACCGCGCCGCCGAAAAAGTAGCCCTCCGCCCAGATAAAGCGGGGCTTGCTCATTTTTTTGTTCGTCATGCACGCCCACGCGGGCGCACCGTCCCCGACGCCGAGGCCAAAGCCCGAAAACAGGTCCTGGTGCCAGTCGAGGAAAACGTAAATGCCCTCCTTCGCGGCGTCGCGCACGACCTGCCGGTATTCTTCGAGATACACGTCGTTGTATTTGCCCATTTCGGGCTCCACGCCCGCCCACGTCAGGCCCAGGCGCAAAATATTGACGCCCTTGTTTTTGAGGTCTTTCAGGTTTTCGGTGGTCAGGGGATTCTGGAAGTGGACGATCCCGTCCGCCTCCGGCTTTTCACCCTTAAAAACGTAATTTACGCCGTTGAACACGCGCGTTCTGCCGTATTCGTCCACGAACGCCGTCCCTTTGGTCGAAATGGTGTCAAACATAAAGCCCCGTCCTTTCACGTCATAATCAGTCAGTTTATTGTATCACAGAACGGCCGGAGTTGCAAGAGGGAAGATGGGGGAAGACGGTAGCACGGCAGACCCCTGCCGTCTCGCGGGCCGGAGGGTGGGGATGCGACCGACGGAATCGGGGTCCGGTATACGGATGTGTTTGGTTCGGTCGGATCTCCCCCGACGGTTCGCCTGCGTCGAATAGGTTTCCGGTGACACGGTGCGTTCAGACGGCGGGCCCGCGTGGGAAACGTATTGTTATCCGTTACCCGGCTGGGTCAGGGCGAACCCTCAGGGGAAACAAGGCCGATGATACCGTTTCGCAACCGGATAAACCGGTCCGTCGGCCTTGTTTCCACCTTCGGCTCCGCGAGACGGCGCAGGTGCGCCGTGCTACCGTTCTTTCCCCACAAAAAACGACCGCCGGAGCGGTCGTTTTTATGGTTTCGTTTATTTCAGCGAATCAATGTAGCCCTTGACGGCGGCGACGCCGGCGTAGACCTTGGTGTCTCCGGCCTCCTCGACGACGAGGGAGGGCGCTTGCTTGAGGCCCAGGGCGGTCGCCTCGTCCTTGTGCTCGCTGACAAAGCGCTTTTCAAAGGGAATTCCAGCCTTTTCCAGCCACGCGGCTGCCAGCTTGCAGTTGGGGCAGGTCTCGGTCGCGTACAGGATGGCGGCGGGCTTTTCCTCGGGGACGGGCTCGGCGGCGGGCGCGTCGGGATAGACCTCAAACAGCGGTTCGCTGCCGCAGCAGTCCACGGGGCCGGTGTGGGTCAGGCGGGAGGTGCCGATGTTATAGACCTTTCTGTCCTTGAACTCCTGCGCCTTGCCGTCGTTCCAGTTCTGCACCGGACGGTAGTAGCCGGTGATGCGGGAGTAGACCTCGGTGGTGCCGCCGCACTTGGGGCACTTGTACTGCTCGCCGGCGATGTAGCCGTGCTGACGGCAGACCGAATAGGTCGGGGACAGGGTGTAGTAGGGCAGACGGTAGTTGTCGGAAATCTTTTTGACCAGCGTCGCGGCGCTCTTCCAGTCGGAGAGTTTTTCGCCGAGGAAGGCGTGGAACACGGTGCCGGAGGTGTACAGCGTCTGCAGCTCGTCCTGCACGTCGAGGGCGGTAAAGATGTCCTCGGTGTAGCCGACGGGCAGGTGGCTGGAGTTGGTGTAATAGGGGGTGCCGCAGTCGCCGGCAGCGGTCTTGATGTCGGGATAGCGGGCGACGTCGTGCTTTGCCAGACGATAGGCGGTGGACTCGGCGGGGGTGGCCTCGAGGTTATAGAGGTCGCCGTACTGCTCCTGATAGTCGGACAGGCGCTCGCGCATGTGGTTGAGCACGTCCCGGGCGAAGCGCTGGACCTTGGGGTCGGTCAGGTCGGCCCGGAGCCACTTGGCGTTGAGGCCCACCTCGTTCATGCCGATGAGGCCGATGGTGGAGA
>CAMVBD010000166.1 GCA_947165615.1 uncultured Clostridia bacterium
TTTGAGCGGCTGCGCCTCCGGACCCGACGCCGTCAGTTCCATGACGAAGCCCTGTCGAACGGCGTTCCCCCGTCCAAACGGGACGAGCACGCGTTTGCCGACGGCAACGGCGTCCCGAAGGGGTTCCGGAACGAGGAAACTGTACAGTTCATCGTAACTGTAAGCGCAGTTCTCCACCCCGATACGCGCCACACGCAGACCGGAGGGTACAGGCTCAGTAATTGCGGAGGTCTTCACTTTCCTTGATGATATATCTGCCGGTGCGGATGTCCTCGACGGCAAGACTGACAGGCTTTTCCTCCAGCAAAATCTTTTCTTTTTCTTTCAGTTCGTTGGCTTCGTCGTTGATTTCTCTGGAGCGCTTGGCGACGGCGACGCAGAGGGAATAGCGGCTGATACCGCCCTTGAGCATGGGCTTTAAATCGATATTGATCATGTTACTGAACTCCTTTTCTGATGATATCCGCGACCTCGTTCACACAGACGTCGAGGTCGTCGTTGATGACGCAGTGATCGTAAAATCCCTTCTGCAGCAGTTCCTGTTCCGCTATGCGAAGGCGCTTTTCGGTTTCCTCCACGCTGTTCTGGCCGCGGTTTTCGATCCGCTGCCGCAGCACGTCCATGGACGGCGGGAGGATAAATATGGATTCGGCCTCGGGGAACACGCGCTTGACGTTGAGCGCGCCGCGCACCTCGATGATCAGCACCACGATCTTGCCGGCTTTTTTGAGCCGTTCGATCTCGGAGCGCAGCGTCCCGTAATAATGATCTCCGTATTTGACGAATTCCACAAGTTCGTCGTTTCGGATCTTCCGCTCGAATTCCTTTACGGAAACAAAATAGTAATCGACCCCGTCGACTTCTCCCTCACGCGGCGGACGCGTGGTGACGGACACGGTCTGCGCGATCTCGGGGATCAGGGCGGCGACGCCGTCGTAGACCGTGTTTTTGCCGGAGCCGGACGGTCCGGACAGGATAAACAGATTATTGCGCAAGGCTGGTCGTCTCCTCTTCTTCATGTTCTTCCCCAAATTTTACGGCGAGTTTTTCGGGCGTCAGATACGAAAGCAGGACGTGCTCGCTGTCCGTAAAGATGACGGACATGGTTTTGCGCCCCTGCGTGACGTCGATGAGTTTTCCCTCGTCCTTGGCGCGCTGCATGATCCGTTTGATCGGCGCGCTTTCGGGACTGACGACGCCAATGACGCGCGCGGCGTTGACAAGATTGCCGAAGCCGACGTTGACAAATTTCATACCGTTCCCCTTTTACTCGATGTTCTGGATCTGTTCGCGGATCTTTTCGATTTCGGATTTGATTTCGATGACCTTGCGGGCGATCTCGATATCGGAGGCCTTGGACCCGATGGTGTTGGCTTCCCGGTTCATTTCCTGCACAAGGAAGTCGAGTTTGCGGCCGACGGGCTCCTCCGCCTCAAAAAACGCGCGCAGCTGGTCGATGTGGCTTCTCAGGCGCACGGTCTCCTCCGCGACGGCGATCTTGTCCGCAAAGATGGCGGCCTCGTTCAGAAGCCGTCCCTCGTCTACCGACGCGTCGCCGATGAGTTCGCGGATCCTTTGCCTGATTTTTTCATGATCCTCCTTGACGGTCTCGGGCGAGCGGCGCTCGATGAACGAGACGGCGTCGAGGATGACGTCGGCGCGGCCGAGGACGTCGGCCTTGAGTTTTTCGCCCTCGATCTGCCGCATGGACAGAAAACTTTCAAGCGCTTTGTCGGCCACGGCGCGGACCCGCTCCCAGATCTTGTCCTCGTCCGCGGGGGGCTTGCGGATCTCAAACACGTCCGGATGCGAGGCAAGAAGTTCGACGTTGTCCGGGATCGCGAGCGAATAGGTCTCGCTCAGTTCCCGGATCGCCCGGTAGTACCCCTCGGCCATGGCGGTGTTGACGGTCACGACGCCGGTCGTCGACTCCTCGTTTTCGACCTGCACGAAGCAGTCGACCTTGCCGCGGGAAATAAAGCGGTTGACGTAGGCCTTGAGTTTTTCTTCCAGAAACGAATAGCCGCGGGTGGTGCGGACGCTGCATTCAAAAAAACGGTGGTTGACGCTTTTGAGTTCCACGGTCACGGTCATTTCGGGCGCGACGTCCACGGCGCGGCCGTAACCGGTCATACTTCTGATCATAAACGGTCTTCCTTTACTTCAGTTAAAAATTGCCGGACTGACGCTTTAAGAGCGCGACCTCGTCGGGCGTCAGCGCCCGGTATTCGCCGGGCCGCAATTTTCCGAGGGTCAGTTGTCCGATGGACAGGCGCTTCAGGCGCAGCGTCTCGAGCCCCGCCTCTTCGCACAGGCGCCGGATCTGCCGGTTTCTGCCCTCAAAGATCGTGAATTCGAGAATGCTTTTATCCTCGTCGTGCCGGACGACCCGGACGTCCGCCGGGACGGTCTTGCGCCCGTCGATCATCAGGGCGGAGGTCAGGACGCTGATCTGCTCCTCGGTGACCTTGGGACGCACGCTGACGCGGTAGGTCTTTTGGACGTGGTGGGACGGGTGCATCATGGCGTTGGCAAACTGCCCGTCGTTGGTGAACAGCAATAGTCCTTCGGAATCCCGGTCGAGCCTGCCGACGGGATAGACGCGCTCTTCGACGTCCGAAATGAGTTCGGCGACGCATTTTCTGCCGTTTTCGTCCGCCAGGGTCGTCACGTACCCGCGGGGCTTGTTCATCATATAATAGACGTTTCCGACGCCCTTGGGCAGTTTTTTGCCGCTGACCGTGACGGTATCGTGTTTGGGGTCCGCTTTGTCCCCGACCTTGGCGACGACGCCGTTGACCCGGACCTTGCCGGCGGCGATCAGCTCCTCCGCTTTGCGGCGGGAGGCAAAGCCCGCGTCGGCGATCAGTTTTTGCAATCTGACAAGTTGTTCCATTTCAGTAGATACCCATAGTGCCCCTGAGGTTTCTTTCAACCGCAGAGGCGCCTTTTTATCGCGTTATATACGTGGTCCTTTTTGCCGGTGAAGGCGCAGGGCCTCAGTTTTTGCCGCTTTTGGTCTTGTCGGCAATACCGGACACCTTGTCGATGACGTCGGGGATCATGTTGACGATGCGCTCCGCGGCGTTGTCGTTGGCGGTGATGTGACGCAGCGTGACCTCGCCGTCCTTGAGGACGAGGAACGCCACCGGATTGATGGTGATGCCGGCGCCGCCGCCCCCGCCGAACAACTCGGCGTTGGACTTGGACGGGAAGTCGGAACCGCCGGAGGCAAAGCCGTAAGTGACCTTGGACACGGGGATGACCGTGATCTCATCCGAAAGTTTGATCGGCTCTCCGACAATGGTGCTGACGTCAACGAGTTGACGTACCTTTTCGATCGTGGTGTTCAGAATGCCGGAAGCAGACTGTTCTCTCATTGGATCTCACTCTTTTCTTTTGTATTTTTTATAGCATTCCGGTCGTTATTTTTCGATTTTTTTACACCGGAAATTTTTAACAGCATTTTAACAAGGACGCCGAAGACCAGTTTGCTGCCGTAGGCGAGGGTGATCCCGATCATGTACATGGGCGTCAGATGCAGGCTGACGATAAAGGATGCGGCGCTGAAGCGCGCGATAAAGTCGGGATATACGTTTACGTCGTATTTTTTCAGGCGGCAGCGGGACGCGAGACTGCCGAGCAGCGGGAACAGGACGGCGCAGGTCTCGCCGTAGTAGATGGCGGTGGAGGCGGCGTCCGAGCGCGTGCAGCAGACGTCCAGAAACAGTTCGTCGATGACGACGCCGTGCAGAAGGTTTGAGAAAAACAGTTTTGTATAACTGAGGACTTTTTTGAGGATCTGGATCAGACCGTCGACGCCCTCCGCGTCGTAAAGGGTTTTCAGGAAACTGTCCCCTTCCTTTTTCGGTTTTTCTTCCTTCTTTTCTTCGGGCTTGGGTTCTTCCTCCGGCTCCTCCTTCGGCGTTTCCTCCTTGGGGGCCTTCTCTTTCCCGGGGTAAAGCGGGATCTTCAGGAACAGCCATTTTAAGAGGACGCTTGTGTTTTCATCGGAGTATTCGACGCGGATACGCACGCGGACGCACAGCGCCAAAAGGATCAGCGCCAGAATCGCAAGAAGCGTCCAACCGATTATTTTGAGCACGATCATGCTGCATCCTCCTGTTTACAGAATGGACATTTGTCCTTCGATCTGTCCGTTTGGCGTACCGGCGACGTCCCGAAGCGCTTCGGCAGCGCTTTCGGCGTCGGTGATCTCCGGCAGTTCCGCAAGCGTCGACATGCAGAAGCATTTGAGGAAGTCCGCCGTAGTACAGTATATCAAAGGTCGACCCGGTAAGTCAAGTCTTCCGCACTCTTCTACCAAATTTCTTTGGCACAAGGTATTGATGACGCCCCCGCAGTCCACGCCGCGGATCTGCTCGACAAAGGCTTTTGTGACCGGCTGGTTATAGGCGATGATGGCAAGCACCTCGAATGCGGCCGGCGACAGCGGCTGGTTCCGTTTGAGATCGAGGACGTTTCGGACAGCCGGCGCGTAGGCGGGACGGGTCGCGAACTGCACCTTTGAGCCGAGCAGCAGCAGTTCCACCGCGCTGCCGCGGTCGTCGTATTCGGTTTTGAGTTCATGCAGGACGGCGTCCAGCCGTTCGGGCGTGCAGTCGAGCGCCTCCA
>CAMVBD010000167.1 GCA_947165615.1 uncultured Clostridia bacterium
CTAACGCCGATGTCGCCGGCGGGAAGCACAGCGGTGTCTTCGGTCTTGCCGCCCTTCGGGATGACAAGCTTGCCCATACGGGAGGTGTTGCCGGTTCTGGCGCAATAGCAGGGCGTGTCGGAGGTCAGTTTGCCGGACACGACCTTGACGTAGCTCATCTTACCGACGAAGGGGTCGGCGACGGTCTTGAAGACGATGGCGGCAAGCGGGCCGTTTTCGTCGCACTTCAGTTCCACGTCCTTGTCGTCGGCGTCCTTGGCGACTTCGACTCTGGAGGTGGGAGCGGGCGCAAGCTTGGTAACGCCGTTGAGGACCAGATCCACAGCCTCGAGCACGTAACCGGCGCAGGCGTAGACCGGGATGACCTCACCGGAGGCGACGGACTTGGACAGCGCGTCGACGATCTCGTCGTGGGTCAACTCCTCGCCGTCGAAGTACTTCATCATGAGTTCCTCATCGGTGCCGGCGACAGCCTCGGTGAAAGCCTCGTGCAGTTCGGTGATGTGAGCCTCTTCGGGATAAGCGACCTCGGTCGCCTTGCCGTTAGCGTAGGAGAAGGCTTTGTTCTGCAGGAAGTTGACGTAGGACTGGACCTTGCCGCCGACAACGTGCGGAACGACAACGGGGCAGACAATGGAGCCGTATTCTTCCTTCAGGGCCTCAACGGTCTTGAAGAAGTCGGTGTTGTCCGCGTCGCAGCGGGTAACGATGGCAAACCGCGCCATGTGACGGGCGGCAGCCGCCTTGAATGCCTTTTCGGCGCCGACGTCCACGCCGGAACCGGCGGCGAGGACGACCAGAGCGGCGTCCGCGGCGCGCATGCCCTCGGATACGCCGGTCTCGAAGTCGAACAGACCGGGCGTGTCGATGATATTGACCTTGCAGCCGTTCCACTCAACGGGGCAGACGGCGGAGGAAACGGAGTTGTGACGGCGCTTTTCTTCGGGGTCGTAGTCCATGACGGTATTGCCGTCGGCGACCTTGCCGAAACGGTCGGCGGCGCCTGCGAGATAAAGCATGGCTTCGGCAAGCGTGGTCTTGCCTCTGCCGCCGTGACCGGCGATCACGACGTTGCGGATGTTAGATGCGTTATAGAGCTTCAAATCAAAAACCTCCTATAGGAATCGTATGTATTCATTGATAAAAATACACATATCAGGAGTATTGTAGCACATCGGCCTTCAGTTTGCAAGAGGTTTTTTGTCCTGTTTGCCCATATTTTCGCCAAAGTTTTCGGCTGTTTTTTGGCAGTTTTTTCGGACAGCCCGCTCCCCTTCTGCGTCCCTGAAAAGGAAAAGGCGCCGCGGGAAAGCGGCGCCGAACAGAGGTTTCTTATTTGAACAGACCCTTGAAGAAGTCTGCGATCATCTTGAAGAAATTGACAAGCTTTTCCCAAAAACTGATCTTGCCCTCAAACTGCCCGGGCGTTTCGTCCTTTGTCGGGACGCTTGCGCCCGTGATCGTGACGACCGCGCGGCCGATGTTTGCGGGGATGGTGTAGGTGCCGTCCGCGTTCGGCTCAAGGGGCTGATTGTTGAGGTAAATGACGTAGGTCTTGTAGCTCATGTCGTCATATTTCCACTCGAGGCCGAGGCGGACCTCAAAATTCAGTTCCAGTTCATCGTACCAGTCAAACGCCTTGGTGTCCTCGCGCAGGATCAAGCGGTCATGCTCGCCCATGTGCACGATAAAGTACATGTCCTGCATTTTTGTAAACTGGATCTTTCTGCCGGTCAGGTCCTTGACGGAGATCGTTCTGGTCTCGGTCTCGCCGCAGACGGCGCAGGTGCGGGACTCTTCGCCGTCCACACCGTAGGACACGGGCTTTGTGACCGTCCATTCACCCCACGTATGGCCGAGGGCGGGAAGGACCTCACTGGAAGAAACAACACTGCCGCAGCAGTCCCAAAGGACGTCACCGGATGCGCCCTCTTCGGTGCAGGTCGGCTCCGCGTTTCCGCGCACGATCTGCGTACCCTCGTGATTATTGGGATCCGGCGGGAGAACAACGGACGCGGGGTCTTCGATCACCTGATAGTCCTCATCGTACAGAATGCCGGAAGCCGTATCAACAAAATACGCGATGTTGCCTTCCTGCATGCAAGTGGCTTCTTTGGCTTCCACAAATTCCACCGTGCTGAATTCTTCCTCATCGACCGGATCCTGCCAGCCGTAGATGTAGATCCAAAACTTGTCATCCACGTGCATATCCTGATCGTATTTTGCGATGATTTCATTCAGTTCCTGCGTATAGCCGCCGTAATAATACTCATTCTGAGAATCGTGAATCAAGGCGTTAAACGGTTTGATTCCGCGCTCACCGTTTGCGATCTGTTTTTTCTCCGGCTGCGCATTCTCGTCCCCGAGCAGCGCAAGAGGCGCATCCTCCACTTCACAGTCGTGAGAGGACTTGCCCATTTCTGTCCAGTAAAGCCCGGCAAAAGCCCAGTAATAACCGTTGGAAAGCGTATAAAGGCCTTCGATCGCCGTGCCGTTGCCGAGGCAATACGGATGCTCCTGCATCGTCTCCTCCGAACAACTGACCGTGGTATTCAGATAGTATCTTTTCGCGGAGCACGTCGGATAGAAATTCTTGACGGAAACATTTTTCGCAATCGTTACGGAATCTCTCTTCGTAAGGTCTGCGATACCGCCGACATGATGCGCGCCGAAGGTGAACAGCCCGTCGGTCGAACAATTCTCAAAAACGACTGTCGAACCAGCGCCGGACTCAAACCCCCAAATGCCGCCGACCTTGTCGTTGGCCCACATGGAGCAATCCTTGATATGAATGTTCGTGAAGGTCGTTTTGCCCGTGGTATCGCCGAGAAGTATACCGGCGCCATTTAAGGAACCGGCGTGCAGATAACTCTCTTCGATCGTCAGATCCTTGAACGTGCCGGAGGTGACAGAACGGATCAGGCCGAAATAGAAATCGACCCCGCTGCCTTTGTTATTGTGTTCGAGGCCGAAGTGAGAGAGCGTATGTCCCCCGCCCTCAAATGTAAAATCACAAAACTGATTGGTATGGGCGTACTTGTCGCCGTTATTGTTGTTGATGGGAGTGAGCAGAAGCTTGGTCCCATTCACTTCAAAATCCAGGTCCGCTGCCAGTTTCAGCGTCAGGTCATGCCGGTCTTTTGCGGTTTCCCCTGCCAGAATACGGGTATTGATCAAAGACACGACCTTCACATAGCCGTCAGCGGTATATACGGTGTAGGTATCGCCATCCTCGCTGATCGCATAGTCCGCGCCTTCCTCAGCGTTTTCCATGCACCCCGCTTCGGTAGCGCCGGTGGGGTGCGACCCTGCGGTCTGGTTTTCATCCTCCGCCATAACGACAACGGGGGCGAATACGGTCAGGAGCATCAGGAGGCTCAGGATGACCGCTGTGCATTTCTTCATAAAAATGCCCTTCTTTCTGTTTATTTTTCCGCAACAAGCGGGTGGCGGTTTATCATATCTTATTTTATATGTAAAATACAAGACTGTTTTTATAAATTTACAATTTGTTAATTTTTACATAATCTCGCATCCACATTTGACAATAAAAAGAAAGCGTTTGCCGAAAATGCGACAAACGCTCTCCTCTGTGCTGGATAAGAAATCGGCCGTCAGCGGCGCTCCGGTATACTGTCGGCGTCAAAGCGCTCGCGGTCGTCCTGCGCTCTGCCGATCCACATATCCTCCCATTTGTGCCCGGCAATTTGTTCCAGCCGCTCTTTTTGTGCGTCGTCCAACGCTACCCTGCCGGTTTCGTGTTTTTCTTTGATGGCCGCCTGCATCGCCTCATGGTCCTTCTTTTCCATTTTGAACAGGTGCATCAGAATGAAGGTCAGAATGCCGAAGAGGACAGGCAGGTAGGTAAAGATCAGGCGGATGCCGAAGATGGTTCTCGGCGTCTGCTCGGCGACGGTCTTTTTCTTGACGTCGTAGCCGAAGCCGCTTTCCAGCGTCCGGCTCAACGCGCCGCTCAAAAAGGAGCCGATGGTTTTGGAGACAAAGGAGCGGAAGGTGGAGATGACGCCCTCGCGTCGGCGGCCGGTGATCATTTCGTCCACGTCGGTCACGTCCGGGGAGATGGTCTCAAGGACGAAGCCGGGGCCGGAGAAGCCGAAATTATAAAGAACCGTCGCAAGAAACAGAATGATCGAGGGCGTATTCTGCCCGACAAAGCCGTACAGCGAAAGGCCGACGATCATAATGGGGGTGAGCAGCGTGCCGGACAGCCGCTTGCCCTTGTAACGGTTCAGCAGATAATTGACCGGCGAGCCCATAAACTCCGACACACCCGCAATGATATTCAGCGTATTGAAGTGTCTGTACTTATCCGCGACGCTGATGATGAAATACTGGTCGGCGTAGGAATAGAAGCTGTGGACGAAGGAATTGAACATGGCGATCAGAAAATACTGCCGGAACGCGCGGTTTGAAAACACCAGCGCGTACTCATGGAACAGATACTTCCAGTCGACGGGCGGGACGTACAGCCGGCGGGAGTCCGGCTCCGGGCAGGTAAAGAAGCTGAGGACCGTCGGCCAGAAAAACCAGATGGACAGAACGATCCCGCAGAACAGGTACTTATTGGCGTCCGCGGGCGACGGGTTT
>CAMVBD010000168.1 GCA_947165615.1 uncultured Clostridia bacterium
CTCCGTTTGGGGCAGCCAGCGGAAAACGGTCAGCGTTTTGTCCTTGAAGTCGCCGCGCAGCAAAACGATCTCTCCGTCGGCAAAGGCGGGATTTGCAAACAGCACGTCCCGCTCTTTTTGGAACGGCTCGTACACCCTTCCGGTCTCAAAGTCGTAAATCAGCACGGTCGAGCCGGGATAGCCGCCGCGTTCTGCCCACCCGACAAGGTCGTACAGGTCGTTTGAATCGGTATGCGCAAAGCCGAAGCGCCGCTGCTCCGGGATCGGCTCCACGTATTTCCCTCTGACGGTATCAAAGCGTCTGACCATTTTTGCACCTCACGAAAACAGGGTCTTGAGCCTATAAAACAGATTGTGGAAAAAGGAAGTAAGTTTTGCGAAAAAGCCCGTGTGGACCTTGCCGCAGAAGGGACACGGGTCCCCCTCTGGCGCGGAGAGCGTCGAAACGGAATCGGCGTTGTACGGCGTTTTTCCGCCGGGGACGTCAAAGCCGATGGTCGTGCCCTTTACGGTCCCGGCTCCGGAATAGTCCCACGCCTCAAACCCCAACCCGAAAGCGGGGGAGTCGGGGGACAGGGTAAAATCAAAGCTTGCGGCGTCGGCAAACAGCGGGTCCTTCGTCGTCTCGTGATGGACAAAGCCCCGGCGCTTCGCCGTCGAAAGCGGGAGTCTGCCGCTGCCCCAGCCGGTCTCAAAGAACACGTTTTCTCCGAGCGTCAGATCCCAGAACAGGTTGTCGTGCTCCTTGAAGTGCCCGACCTTTTCCATGTTGGTGTAAACGGGGCTGCCCCCGTCGGTGAGTATAATATTGCGGTAGACGCGGGCGGTCAGCCCCTCCTGCTTTGTCTTTGTCCCCACGCTCATGACCCCGTCGGGACTCAGCGCGAAAATGTTATTCCGCACCACGTTGTCCCGCGCGTAGTGGATGTTGAAGGAATTGGACCCGCAGGCGTAGACGAGGTTCTTTTCCACAACGATCTCGCTTGTGCCTTCGTCCAGATAAATGCCCCAGCCGCCGTAGCCCTGTTCGCCGGGGTCTGCCCGGACGTTGTGGATGACGTTGCCCGAAAGCACGGTCCCGGGCTGAATGCCGAGGGTGTAAATGCCGCCCATATCCGACAGCCAGCCCTGCCCGATGTTATAAATCAGATTGTCGCGGACTTCAACGTGATTTGTCAGATGATGCGTATAGCCCCAGTTCCATCCGACCGAAACGGCGGTGTAGTAGCCGTCGGTGATCTCGTTGTTTCGCACCTCGGCGCCGTCGCAGAACGTGATATGCACGCCGACGGCGCAGAAAAACTTGCGCCCGTAGCCGGAAATGAGGTTGTTGACGATTTTGACGTCCCCGGTCACGCCCGCTTCTCCCGGCGTGCCGTTGACGCCGCCGGCAAATACCCCGGCCGCGGCGATCTCCCGAAAGACGCAGTTTTCGACCGCCGCGTGGCGCACGCCCTCCAAAAACTTGACGGCGGTGCCGCCGAGAGCGAGGAATTCGCAGTTTGTAAGGCTTACGTTTTCGGCGTTTCTCACGCTCACAACGCCCGTGACGTCCACCCCGGCCTGCGGAAAGTCCATGCCGTAGCCCGCCATCCAGTCCTCGCCCTCGTGGACGGGCAGCCGCCAGTCGGTATTTTCAAAACGGATGGACCGGAAGGAGAGTCCCCTGATCCCCTCCGCCGTGACAAGCTGTTCGGTCACGCCCGCGTACAGGGTCAGGTCCTTCGCCGTCTCGCCGTCGCGCGGGACGTAGTAGAGAGTGTTTTCGCCCCTGTCTAAATACCACTGCCCGGGCTCGGACAGCCCTTCCTTCACGTTTTCCAGATAAAAGCGGTCGCCCTCCCTTATCAGCATGGAACTGCCGCGCGACATGGTCAGTTTTCCGCTCTCTTTGTCGTACGCCGTCAAAAACGCCAGTTCGTCGTGCCAGTAGTGGAGAATCCGCACCTGCACGGCAGTCGGGTCGGACAGGCCCGGCAAAGCGCCGGACTCCCCGTAAAACGAGCGCTGCCCGCGGGTAAATTCCCACGGCGTCTCGTCCTCGGTCCACCTATCGTCCCCGGGGCAAAGGGCTTTGACGGTCAGATACCCGCTTTCGGGGTATCTGGGCGTGGGCAGGAGCCCGTTTTCGTCAAACAGGGAGTAAAAGGACTTGGGGTCATCCGGCTCCAGCCTCTTTTGGAAGACCCGTACGCCCCGAAGCGTCCCTTCGGCAAAGCCCGTCACCGGTACGGCGCCCGTAAAACTGACGTCCCCGTTGCCGAACGCCTCAAACGAGACGTTATTCCGGTCCTCCGCCGTAAAGACAAGGGGCTCCGTCAGCACGTAATCGCCCGCGTGAAACAGAACGCGGACCGTATTTCCGTCGTCCGGGATCGCTTTCAGCCGCTCCTTGGCGCCATAGGGGGTTTTCAGCGGGGACGCCTTTGTGCCGTCGTTCGTGTCGTTTCCGTTTGGGGAAACATACAGGACCGCCGGGGACGCGGCCGTCGTCAGACAGACCGGTATGCCCGGCAGCAGCATTGCCGTCAAAAGCGCGCAGACTATCCGAAAAATGCGTTTCATGTCGGTTCCTCCTTTGATCCTGCCGAATGTCCTTTGGTTTTGTCCCCGGTTCAATCCGGCTGCTGGCCGTCGTGCGGCAGCCAGCGGCAGTCTGTAACGGCCATCTCCGTAAAGACGGCGGTAAAGGACGAATTTTCGGGGCTGCAGGCGTACACGCCGAAGCGAACGGTCCCGTCGCCCTTCGTCAGGTGGGTGACGCGCATCTGTGAAAAACGGACGCCGTCGGTCGAGCATTCGATGCGGTAATCGTCCTCCCGGCGGGACAGGCGGTACCACATGACCTTGCTGTCCGCCGGTATTTCGGTCGTCGCCCAGTCGGAATAGCCGCCGTTCGTCACAACGGACCCGAGGTGCGCAAACGCCTCGTTTTCGTATTCGACGGAGGCTTTGAGCCAGTTTTCGGAATCGAGGTACAAGGCGATCCCGCACTGGTCAAAGCGATGGCGGCTTTCGGAAAAGTCCGTCTTTACAACAAAGGAAAAATACTTTTCGTCCGTCTCCATCTGCAAAACGGGGGCGTTGTCGTTGCGAAAATGATAATAGGTCCGCTGCCACAGGTCGGTAAACGGCTCGGTCGTGATCTCGATCCGGTCCTTTTTCACCGAACTGGTCTTCGGCCTTCTGGTCCACTGCAGGCGTTCAAAGTCCATTGCTTCCGCCTCCTTCTTGATCTGCGTCCATTATACCAAATCCCACGTCCGGAATCAAGCGCCGCGCCGAAAAACCTTTTTCACGCGCTTTACAAGCGGCCTTAACGGTGGTATACTGATCCTGAAAAAGGAGGGCGACGGCATGCTGCTGAAAATCAAATCCCTGCTCTGTCTTTTGCAGGCCATCCTCATGGCGGTCTCGCATTTTTCTGTCTACGATTCCAATTTCAAAAAGTGGACGGACCGCGCCTCCCTGTCCGTCACGGGCGTGGAGGACTTCTGCTTTGAGCCCATCCCCGCCGGGGCGCTTGCCGTGACAGAGGCGGAAAAAGCGCGGTGCCGGGCCTGGTTCGACGCGCATCTCCGGTCGGCGTCCGACCCCGCGTATAACGTGACGGTGGGGTTCAAGTCGCTGAAAAAAAATCTGTCCGACTGGGAAATGACCGTCGGACCGGAAAGCGAAGCGGGCGCGTACCATCGCGGCGGCAGAACGACGGTCATCACGCTCGCCCACAAAAAGAGCGGCCTTCGGGGACGGGTGGAGGCGACGATCTACGAGGACTTCGCCACCTGCGAATGGACGGTCCATCTTGAAAACGCCGGCGCCTCCCGTTCGCCCGTCGTCCGGAATTTCTGCGGCGCGGACATGGCGCTCGACTGCGGAAAAGCGGACCTCTACGTCTCTAAGGGCAGTTCGCCCGCCGCGGACGACTTTACCCTTGTCAAAACCGCCGTCTCGCCGACGCGGATGTCCTTCAACGCCAACGGCGGGCGCAGCGAATCCTTTTTGCCCTACTTTAACCTCAGCGGCAAGCGCTTCGGCGCGGTGATGGCCGTCGGCTGGACCGGCCAGTGGTACGCCTCCCTCCGGCAGACCGTCGGGGGCGTCAGGGCTGAGGCAAAGCAGGAATTCTTCAAGGCCGCCCTGGAGCCCGGCGAACGCGTGCGCTCCCCGCTGACGTCGCTGTCGTTTTACGAGGGCGGCAACGCCCTCAAGGGCTTCGAGACCTTCCGCGCGTGGGAAAAGGCCTGCGTCTGCCCCGCAAACGCAAAGCCCATGAAGGGCTACGTGATCGCCAACGAATTCAGCAAAAAAACCTGCGACGAGTTTATTTCCCACCTCGATACCGTCGATCCCGCCGTCATGGCCGCGACCGACTACTTTTGGATGGACGCGGGGTGGTACCGGTATCAAGAGGGCTGGCACGACGGCGTCGGCAACTGGACCCCGGACCCGGCCCGCTTCCCGGACACCCTGAAGCCCCTGTCGGACGCCATGGCCGCAAGGGGCAAGCGCTTCCTTTTGTGGTACGAGCCCGAGCGCGTGCGCGAGGGGACGGCTCTTTATAATGAAGCCGGGAAGCACGCGGACTGGATCGTCGGCATCGACGA
>CAMVBD010000169.1 GCA_947165615.1 uncultured Clostridia bacterium
ACGCGCGCGACGTGATGGACCGGCTCTACGCGCCCGCGCCGGACGGCACCCTGCCCGCAAACAGCGGCATTGACGCTTGGGAAAACGAAGCCCGCTGGCCTTCGTTTACGCTGCGCGACGGCAGACCCGTGTACATGTTCCATTCCGACTTCCGCGAGTCCCCGATGGACATTGCCGATCAGGCGCACGAATACATTGAAAAGGTCAAAGCCAGGACCGGCTCCGACAAGGTCATCCTGTTCGGCCGCTGCGGCGGCGCAAGCCTGATGGCGGCGTATCTTTATAAATACGAGAAGGCCAATAACTACGCCGGTATTGAGAATGTGGTGTTCATCAACTCCTCCGCCATGGGCACCGACTACGCCGAGGCGCTTCTCGGCGGCACCGTCAACATCCCCACCGGCGGCGCGTACCGCTTTGTGCGCAACATTGATTCCTACGTCGTGGCGCAGGAAGCCGGTCTGGATCCCGAGTTGTTCGGTACGCTCAAGACCGTCATTGAAATGCTGAAAGAGACCTACGGCATTGTGCTGACGGCGGACCTTGTCAACCGCATTTACGAAAAGGAAAAAGACGCGCTGATCATGCCCATCATCCGCGGTTACTGGGGCATCTGCGGCAGTTACGTCGCCAGCACCGTCAACGACGAATACGAGAATTACAAAAACTATATGTTCCCGACCGCCGAGGACAAGGCGCTGTACGCCCCCATCCTTGCGAAGATGGACGACTTCCACTATAACGTACAGGCGAACCTTCCCGCCGACATTTTGGCCATGAAGGCCGCCGGCGTCGCCGTAAACGTGTTTGTCGAATACGGCAGCCAGCAGTATCCGCTGAGCGAAGAGACCGAATACGTCGGCGACTATATGCTGTCCGCCAAGGATCAGTCCTTCGGCGCGACGACCGCGAAAGTCGATGAGACCCTGACCGACAAGTACATTGCCGAACAGGAAGCAAAGGGCCTCGGCAAGTACATCTCCCCCGACAAGCAGATCGACGCCTCCACCTGCCTGCTGCCGGACAACACCTGGTTCATCAAAAATATGATCCACGAGTTCCCCGATCAGTTGGACGATCTGATCTGTGAAGTCATCAAGAACCCCGCAAACACCGTGGAGACGGTCGCCGACTATCCGCAGTACCTCAACTACAGCAAAGACGACTACAAACTCCGTCCGCTGGAAGCAGAGAATGTCAACGACATGGAGTGGGAGAACCCCGATCCCGGTTCCGGCACCCGCGGCTTTATCGAGATCGTCAGGGGCCTTCTGCAAAAACTCATCGCGTTTGTCAAGGGCATTATCGAGGGCATTGTCGGCCACGCCAAGGGCACCGTCGCCCCCGTCGGCTGAGTCGCCTCCCCTTCCTCCCCGGTTTTCCGCCGGGGAGTTTTTTCATTGCATTCCACAAAATCGACGTTTCATTTTTGTAAAAACGATCCATTGCTTTTTACTGACAGTTATGGTATATTTTATTTTAAAGAATTATGTCCAAGTATTTATGAAATGAGGAATCAAGCATGAAAAAAGCAATCAGCCTGCTTCTCGGCGCTCTGCTGCTGTTTACGATGGCGCTGCCCGCGTTTGCCGCTGTCGCCGAAGAAAAGGCAGCTTCCAACGGCACGTCCCCGACGGTCTACGTTATGGGCTTCGGTTCGGGGCTTTATAACGAAGAAGGCAAGGCGGTCGCGCCCGTCGACCTGCCGGACGGCTATCTGACCGACGCGGTCAAGGATTGCCTCGGCGCCTTTGTCAAAGCCTATCTGTCCGGCGACGAGGCCGACCGGGACGCCTACAAAGAGCAGCTCCTCGGCTGGGTCGCCCCCCTGTACGACGGTCTGCAACTCGGCAAGGACGGTTATCAGCATGATAATCTTCACATCTCCTGGAATATGCCGACGACTGAGGTCGACCGCAAGTCCGGCGGCGTATATCCGCTGCGCGCCTACGTTTTTACCTACGACTGGAGACTGTCGCCGTTTGATACCGCGGACAAGCTTGCGAAATACGTGGACGTGGTGCTTGCCGCTACCGGCGCCGAAAAGGTCAATCTGGTGGGTCGGTGCGAGGGCTCCTGCCACGTGATGGCCTATCTGCAGAAATACGGTCACGACAAAGTCAACCGCGTGTTTTTCAACAACCCCTCCTTTATGGGCTATCTGCTGACAAGCGGTCTGTTCAGCGGCAAAATCAACTTTGACTCGACGGAACTGGACCGCTGGCTGGAAAACAATGCGAACCAGTTCGCGCTGCCCGAGGGCGAAATCTTCGAGTTGCTTAAGGAGGCGCTGGATCTGTTTGCCACCATTCCCGGTATTGATCCCACCGGCGCGCTGCTCAACGACGTCTATCAGAAGGTTCTGTACCCCATTCTCCCCGACGTGCTGCTGGCGTCCTACGCTACCTATCCCGGCATGTGGGCCATGGTGGAAGACGAGGATTTTGAAGACGCGATGACCTACGTCTTTTCCGGGAAAGAAGACGAATATGCGGGACTCATCTCCCGCATCCGCGACTACCACGACAACGTGCAGGTCAAGGCCGCCGAGATCATCGCGGACTGTCAGGCGGACGGCGTGGACTTCGGCGTTATGACAAAATACGGTTACCCCTCTATCCCGATCTTTGAGGACAGCACCGCCCTGTCCGACGGGCACACAAAACTTGCCTGCTCCTCGCTCGGCGCGACGACCTCCACGCATACCGGAACTTTGGATGAGGACTACATTGCGGAGCAGGAAGAAGCGGGCCTTGGCAAATACATTTCTCCCGACAAGAAAGTGGACGCTTCCACCTGTCTTCTGCGCGACGCCACATGGTTTGTGGGAGGCTTGGTACATCAGGACTTCCCGGATTCCATGGAAGCCCTTGCCCAAATGTACTTGACCTATCCGACGCCCATGACCGTCGACCTTGATCCCCGGTATCCGCAGTTTATGATCGCTGAGGGCGCGGACCGGCATCTTGTCCCCATGACCGAAGAAAACGCCTCGAAAAGCGT
This sequence comes from uncultured Clostridia bacterium, assembly GCA_947165615.1. Classification (GTDB taxonomy): domain Bacteria; phylum Bacillota; class Clostridia; order Oscillospirales; family Acutalibacteraceae; genus RUG806. The sequence continues at coordinate 3,004 of CAMVBD010000169.1, forward strand.
TGTCGGCACCGAACTGAACGTTAGCTTCACCGATTCGCTTTCCGCGATCATTTACCGCGTGCGCACCTTTATTGAACAGTTTATTGCCCGAATTCGTGCACTGATCACCGGGATCGTCTCCCACGCGAAGGGAGAGACCGTTCCCGAGGAGCCCGTGACGGAGCCCGTAACGCCGTAAAGCGTTTTTGAAAATAAAAAAGCAGGCCTCTGTGACCTGCTTTTTTTTGTATGCCGGAATGGGATTCAGTCATAGAACCGGATGGAACCAATATCCATATCGCCGCGCTCTAAAATGGAAGCGATCTCGTCGACGTCCTCGGAGAGGTCGAACAGGTCCATCGTCTGCCGCCGGATAAAGCCGTTGGCGGTATCCTCATAGATCAGATCCGTCAGTTTGTCAAAAAAGCCGTTGACATTAAACAGGACGATGGGCTTTGCGTGACGGGCAAGCTGCTTGAGCGTCAGGACCTCAAAGAATTCCTCATAAGTCCCGATGCCGCCGGGCACGACCACGAACGCGTCGGAATGGTCCTCCATATACTTTTTGCGGTCGCGCATGGAGTCCGGCCAGACGAATTCGTCGCATTTGTCGTACAAAACGCCGGGGATATCGAAAAACCGGGGCGCGACGCCGACGATTTTGCCGCCCCCCTCGGTAAAGCCGCGGGCGGCAGCGCCCATAAGACCATGGCTGCCGCCGCCGAAGACGAGCGTGTGCCCGCGTTCGGCAAGCGTTTTTCCGAGGGCAAACGTGCGCTCCTTGTAAACAGGATCGATGTCGTCGCCGGAGGCGCCGAAAATACAAACTCTCATTTACTGTTCTCCGTTCTGAAATAACCTGCGGTCAAGATTGCGGTAGCGGATGGCTTCCGTAATGTGTTCCGGCAGGATCTTCTCACTGCCCTCCACATCCGCAATCGTCCGGGACAGCCGCAGGATCTTGGTGTAGGCGCGGGCGGATAGCCCGAGGGAATCAAACACGTCCTTGACCATTGCCTTGCCGACCTCGTCCAGCTCACAGAACCGGTCGATCTCGGCGGCGGTCATTTTGGCGTTGCAGGTCGTTTTGCTGTCCGAAAAACGCGCCTGCTGGATTTTTCTTGCCGCGTTGACGCGGGCTTTGATGTCGGCTGAGCTGTCGCCGCTTCGGGTGCGGTCCGAAAGGGACTGGAAATCCACCGGCGGGACCTCGATCTGGATGTCAATGCGGTCCAAAAGCGGTCCGGACACACGGGAGAGATACCGCTGCACAGACTGCTGCGAGCAGGTGCAGGGCTTTGTGGGATGCCCGAGATAGCCGCAGGGACAGGGGTTCATGGCCGCGACCAGCATGATCTCGCACGGGTAGGTCAGCGCCCCCGCCGCGCGGGAAATGGTGATTTTTCCGTCCTCGATCGGCTGACGCATGCTTTCGAGCGCGGTGCGGGAAAACTCCGGCAGTTCGTCCAGAAACAGGACGCCGTTGTGGGCGAGGGAGATTTCACCGGGGCGCGGGATCGCGCCGCCGCCGGAAAGCCCCATTTGCGAAACCGTGTGGTGCGGGGAGCGGAAGGGCCGGCGCGTGATGAGCCCCTTTGTTCCGTCCAGCGCCCCCGCGACCG
>CAMVBD010000170.1 GCA_947165615.1 uncultured Clostridia bacterium
ACGACCCCTCCCGCGTCTGCGGCGCAAAAACGGCTGTGGGCAGCCGTACTACCGGCGCCCCTGGCCTCTCCTTCCCCCTCACTTTTTTCTAAAAATTTTCCCCAACTGGTTGTATATCCGTCTCGTGTATGATATAATACAGAAAAATCGCCCTTTGGGGCGGATGAAGGGGGACCATTCCATGGCAGAGGTCAGAAAAACCGAGGACAGACGCGTCAAGCGCACCAAAAAGGCGCTGCGGGACTGCCTGTTCCGGCTGCTGGAGACCAAGACCGCGGACGACATCACCGTCAAGGAGCTTACGACCATGGCGGACATCAACCGTTCCACGTTCTATTTTTATTACAAGGACATCGACGATATGATCATGCAGATCCAGGACGAGATCTATTCCGTCTTCGAGCAGGACGTGATCATGAAGGCCGGGTCCTTCGGCACCGCCGAGGACTTTGTGCGCTACCTGACTCGCTATCTGCGCTTTTGCAAGGACAACGAAAAGATCTGCAAGTTCGTCATGTCCAACGACCCCAAAAACAACCTTGCCAAGCGCATCAAGGCGGCGCTGCTCAAGGCCATCCCCGACACCACCAAAATCTTTTCGGCGCAGGACCCCAAGCGCTATCTCACGGACTACGCCATCGCCGGGTTCTGGGAACTGATTTTGGCGTGGATGTACGAGGGCATGGTCATCGACCCCGAGGAAATGGCGGTCTTTTTGACGAACATCTATTTTTACGGCAGCCGCTATATTTTAAGCGGCAGAAAAGGAGAACTCCGGTATGAATAAAGCCTTAAACGACTATATTGACGCTCGGCGCGCGGACTTTTTGTCGGACCTCAGGCGCCTTGTTTCGATCAACAGCGTGCGCACGGCTCCCGCCCCCGGCATGCCCTTCGGGGAAGGCGGCGCCAAGGCGCTTGCCGAAGCCGCTTCCATTTTGACCGAACACGGCTACGCGCCCCAAAACTTTGACAATTACGCGCTGGAGGCGACCCTTGGGGAACATCCCGACCTGCTGGTTTTGGCGCATCTGGACGTGGTGCCGGAGGGCGACGACTGGACGTACGAGCCCTACCGCCTGACCGAGGACGGCAGCACCGTCTACGGGCGCGGCACGACCGACGACAAGGGCCCCGCGGTGGCTTCGCTTTTGGCCATGGACGCCTGCAGGGCGGTCCTCGGACAGCCCAAAACCGGCGTGCGGCTGGTGCTCGGCAGCGGCGAGGAGACCGGAAGCGAGGACATGGAGCACTATTTCTCCCGCCGTCCCGCTCTGCGCTATACCCTGTCCCCGGACGCCTCCTATCCGCTCATTAACCTCGAAAAAGGCCGCTTTGCCCCGCTGTTCAAAAAGACGGCGGCGTCCGACGCCTTTATCCGCGTCAAGGAAATAAAGGGCGGCGAGACGCAGAACATCGTCCCCGGCAAGGCTACGGCCCTCATTTCGCACCTCAACGCCCAGACCGTCGCCAAGCTCGTCGGCGAAACGAGCGCCCGCCTCGGGGTGGAAGCGCGGCTCGAAAACCGGGGCGAGGACCTGTTCATCCTCGTCAAAGGCGTCACCGCCCACGCCAGCGAGCCCGAAAAAGGCGTCAACGCCCAGACCGCGCTCATTAAGATCCTGCTTGCCCTGCCGCTGCGCGCGGACGACGTGCGCGAGACGCTGGAGGGCCTGTCCCGCATTTTGCCCCACGGGGACGTCACGGGCGAAGCGCTCGGCGTCGACAGGACGGACGAGGAGAGCGGCCGCCTGACGCTCAACTTCGGCGTGCTGTCCTACGACGGAAAAGAATTTACCGGCGGCATGGATCTGCGTCTGCCGATCTCCGCGACCGAATATAATGTAAAGGACCCCATCGCCGAAAAACTCGCCGCCCTCGGCTTCGCCTTCGTCGGCGACCCGGACCTGAGGCCCGTCCACTACGTGCCCCCGACCAGCGACCTTGTCAAGACTTGCCTGTCCGTCTATGAGGAGCACACGGGGCAAAAAGGCGAGTGCCTTGCCATCGGCGGCGGCACCTACGTCCACGACATCCCGGGGGGCGTGGCCTTCGGCGTGGAGTTCCCCGGAAAGGACTACCGCATCCACGGCGCGGACGAATACGCCGACGTGGACGAAATGCTGCTGACTGCCAAAATGTACGCCCACGTCATCGCCCGCCTGTGCTACTGAGATGAAGCCGGAACTGCTTTCTCCCGCCGGGAGCCTTGAAACCTTAAAAACCGCCCTGCATTTCGGTGCGGACGCCGTCTACGTCGGCGGGCCGTTTTTGCAGCTTCGCGCCGCCGGCGCCGCCTTTTCGGAAGCGGAACTCAAGGAGGGCGTCCGCCTTGCCCATGCCGGCGGCAAAAAACTGTACGTCACCGTCAACTGCTTCGCAAAAAACGACGAGGTCAAAAAGGCCGGGGACTACGCCAAAACGCTGTATGACATGGGCGTCGACGCCGTCATCGTGTCGGACCTCGGGCTCATCGCCGAAATCCGAAGGGCGTGTCCCGACCTGCCCGTGCACGTCTCCACGCAGGCAAACGCCTTAAATTACGGCACGCTCAACGTCTACGCCGCCATGGGTTGTTCCCGCGTCGTGCTCGGGCGCGAGATGACCCTGACTGAAATCGAGGACCTGAAAGGAAAAATCGACCCGTCGCTGGAACTCGAGGTCTTTGTCCACGGCGCCATGTGCATGGCGTATTCCGGGCGGTGCCTATTGTCCTCCTACCTCAACAACCGCTCCGGCAACCGGGGAGAATGCACCCAGCCCTGCCGGTGGGAGTACTATCTTGTCGAAAAAAAGCGCGAAAACACCCTCATCCCCATCGTCGAGCAAGACGGCGCGACGGCGATCCTGTCCTCGGCAGACCTCAACTGCCTGCCGTTTCTGGACCGGCTGGAAAAGGCCGGGATCGCGTCGTTCAAAATCGAGGGCCGCATGAAGTCCCCGTTTTACGTCGCCACGGTCGTCAACGCCTACCGCCGGGTGCTCGACGGCACGGCTACGGTCGAGGAGGGGCAGGTCGAGCTCCTGACCGCGTCCCACCGCCCTTATACCTCGGGCTTTTATTTCGGGGAATGCAAGACCGACCCCTTCAACGACGGGCGCTACCGACAGACGACCCGCTTTACGGGCGTGGTGCTGGAACAGACGGGCGAAGACGAATACCTTGTCGAAATGCGCAACGCCTTTTCGGTCGGCGACACGCTGGAGATCGTTTCTCCCTCGTCTTTCGGGCAGTCGTTTGTCGTTTCCTCCATTGTCGGGGCGTCGGGGGAAGCAAAAACCGTCGCCGATCTCGTACAGGAAAGGGTGACCGTGGGCTGTCGAGCTGCGCTGTCGCCCGGGGATATTCTCCGAAAAAGATTGTAAAATTGCACTAAAATATTGACAAAATCCATCCGATTCTCTATAATATCTATGTATATTGAAAAAAAGCGTCCGTTCCGGGCGCCGATAAGTGAGGAGACAGACAGATGTTTTTGTTTACGCCTTTACCGCTTAAAATTCTGCTGGTCGCCGTAATCGTTGCCGCAGTCGTCGTGGGTCTCGTGTTCCTGATCCGCTACCTCCGCCGCCGCAGCGTGCGCGTGCTCGCCAAAGGCATTTCGGATAATATGGAAGACTTTTACGGCATGTTCGAGTCTCTGCAGGCCATTGCGGAAGGCAAGACCGACAAGCAGGAGGAAACCATCGGCCTCTGGTACAGGGCTGTGCGCGCCGCCACCGACAACGGCAGCGGCTTCAAAGAGGACTTCTTCAAGCGCTTCGGCGACTATACCCGCTGGGACAAGGACGAGAAATGGCGGTATACGCACGTGGCAAAGACCGTTCTGCGCGCCGCAAAGCAGGCGGGCGTCATCCGGGGAGAGGAAGTTTTTGTCGCGGGCAACGAGACCACCGCTCAGCGCTACGTCCTGCCCGGCGACGGCGTCATCTACTACGACAAGACCTATCAGGTCCTCGCGCCCTGCTGGCTGTGCGAGGAAGAGGTCGTCGACAAGGGCGTCATCCGGTAACATACAGCAAAAAGCCGCCGAAAGGCGGTTTTTTTGTATAAAGCGAGGGGTGTTGGGTGAGGAGTGTTGCGTGTTGATGTTGGGTGTTGGATGTTGGGTGTTGAATGATGGACGGGCTGGCGCCCGTACCCGATTTTAATGCGCGCACCGCGCGCCACCGAAATTTTGTATTCTTTATTTTGCATTTTGCATTCCTATTGCTCCTCTCCGTAAAAAAAATGAAAAAAGCCGCAACACTTTTCCATTCCATTCCGTCTAATAAATGTAGGGCAGGTGAATCGTATGACCGAAGCCGAACGAAAAACCGCGCAAAAGCGGCTATTGGACGGCGACGCAGAGGCGTTCGGCGCGCTGTACGCCGAACTGGCTGTTCCTCTGTACCGGTTCGCGCTTTCGACCCTCGGCAATGAGACAGACGCCGAGGACGCGGTGCAGGAGGCGTGTCTGTCCGCCTTCAAAAACCGGAGGTCGCTCAAAAAAGCGGAGTCGTTCAAAAGCTGGCTGTTCGCCATCACGGCAAACCGCTGCCGGGACGTATTGCGGGCGCGCGCCCGCGTGGTCCCGACGGACCCGGAGGACGGCGCGCTTC
>CAMVBD010000171.1 GCA_947165615.1 uncultured Clostridia bacterium
GAAAAGCAGGGGATCGCCCTTGTCTTTACGGTCGGCGGCTTCGGCGACGAATTCGGCGACGTGACGGCGGAAGAAGGCGCCTATGCCAAAACCGCCGCGTCAAACGTCCCCACGTTTTTGGCGGTCACCGTGACCGGCAAGGCGCTGGCGTTCGATCTGTACGAACTGACCTATGACCGTCTGCGTCCCCTCGACGCCTTCGCGCTGACAAAGGAAGAATATAAGCGCATGCTCGGCGACCTGGACCTCGACAGCGCCGTCACCGCCGCCGACGCCCGTCTGGCGCTGCGCGCCGCCGTGGGGCTCGACGCCATCGACGCAATGACAAAGATCGTCGCGGACGTGGACTTTGACCGCCGCGTCACCGCCGCCGACGCCCGTCTCATTCTGCGCGCCGCCGTCGCGCTCGAGGCGCTTTCCCCGACCCACATCACGATCTACGCTTCGGACCTGAAATAAGCCGTCGTTCCGACGGCGGGCCCACGGGGCCGAGGATTTGCCGCCGTCGGTGACGGAAGAAGGCGAACCGCAGGCTGGAGGAAACAGGGAGCGTGCCGAGCGAGGGAGCGAAGGCAGGCGACCATGTTTCCGACTGGGCCGTCAGGCACGCGTGCACGCGTGCACGGGCGCACGGGAAATGCAGAATAAAAAAATTATCATTTCGGAGCCTGCGGGGCATTTATAGAAAAGGCCGGGTGACCTTTTTTGTAGGGGCCGACGCCCCCGGCGGCCCGAAACCCGGTCGTTGCTTCATATAAGGCCAATGATCTCGCCTGACAACTCGAATGTTGCTTTGGCTTCGGCAAAGCACCCGGTTTGCGGGCGGCCGGGGGCGTCGGCCCCTACCCCTCCAATACGCCGACCGACCCACGGCCCACGGTTCACGGGCCACGAGCCACGATTCACGAGCCACGGTCCACGGTTCACGAGCCACGAGTCACGAGCCACGAGCCACGGATCACGAGCCACGAGCCACGAGCCACGGTCCACGAGCCACGGCCCCTCACCGGAACACCGCCGTCATCACGTGGTAGAGGATCACGCCCGGCACCCCGCCGACGGCGGCAAGAGACAGGGACAGGGCGTTGAGGGGGACGGAAATATTCAAAAATCCGGCGACAAGGTCCGTACCGACCAGCGTCAGAAGTCCCGCAGCCGCTGAAAGCAGAACGTGCCTGAGGCGGCATTTTTTAACCGCGTACAGCAAAACGGCCGCGCCCGCGGGCAACAGAATAAGCAGCAGACTCTTCACAAAATACGCTCCTTTCGGGCGCCGGAGCGCCAATAAAGCATATGTCCGTCCGGGGCTTTCGTATACCATAAAAAATACCAAAAATCGGAAAAGGTTGATTTTCGCGGCGGCGGGTATCATACAATATAGCACGAATGATACGGAGGGACCCCGATGAAAAGTCACAGCTCGACCTATGAGCAGTATTGTTACGTCCGCGGCGGCAACGTCGTGTTCCACGAGACCGTGCGTCACGACGGGGCGCGGTTTCTCAAATGCGGCTCGTTTGCCGCGTGCAAAAAAAACGGCGGCTGCAAAAACACGGCGCTGTCGGATCGGATCGCCGAAAACGCGGTTGACGAAAGCGCGTCTTTTTGATATACTATACCCGGATTACCCCGCACGAAAGGAAGTTTTATATGGAGATCCTCTCTCTCTCCCCGACCGTCAAGCGCGCCATCTGGGGCGGACAAAAACTCAGGGACGTCTGGGGCTACAAGACCGACGTCGACCGCCCAGCCGAAAGTTGGCTGCTGTCCTGCCACAAGGCCGGACCCTCGTTCGTCAAAAACGGAAAATACGCCGGAAGGACGCTCGCCGAAGCCCTTGCAGCCGAAGGCCGCGCCGTCCTCGGGACGCACAACGCCGACAAAACCGACTTCCCGGTGCTCATCAAACTCATCGACGCCGAGGATAAACTCTCGGTCCAGGTCCACCCGGACGACGCCTACGCCCGCCGGGTCGAGCACGAAAACGGCAAAACGGAGGCGTGGCTGGTGCTCGAGGCCGCGCCCTCGTCCACCCTCGTCTACGGGGTCAAGGACGCCTGCTCCAAGCGGGAGTTCCGGGACCACATCGAGGACGGCACGCTGGAAGAAGTCCTGAATTTCGTCCCCGTAAAGCCCGGCGACGTCGCGTTTATCCCGGCGGGGACCCTGCACGCCATCGGCTCCGGCATCCTGATCGCCGAGGTGCAGCAGTCCTCCAACACCACCTACCGCGTCTATGACTATAACCGCCCGGAGCCGGACGGGTCGCTCAGGCCCCTGCACGTCGACAAGGCGCTGGACGTCGTCAAGCTCACCCGCCCGACGCGCGATTTTTCGCCCGAGGGGGCGCCGGAGCCGGTCGGCGACGCCGAAAAAACGCGCCTCGCGTCCTGCGATTTCTTTACGATGACCAACGTAAGTCTTGAGGGGACGTACGACGACGCCGCAGACGAAACCAGTTTTGTCTCCCTTATCGTCCTCGAGGGCGAGGGGGAACTGGAGTGCGGCGACGAGTGGCTGGCGCTCAGAAAAGGCGACTCCGTCTTTATCCCCGCCGGAAAAGGCGGCTACACCCTGACCGGAAGCCTGCGGCTTCTCGAAACCAGAACATAAAACATGTCACTTCTCAATTTTCAAAACGTCTGTCTGTCCTTTTCGGACAAGGAGGTGCTCCGAAACGTCTCCTTCTCCGTCGAAAAGGGGGACAAGATCGGGCTTATCGGCTCTAACGGCAGCGGCAAAACGACGCTTTTCCGCCTTGTGACCGGGGACCTCGAGCCCACCGACGGCAAAATTTTTGTAAGTGGGCTGCTGAAAATCGGAAACGTGGAGCAGCACGCCTGCGGAGATTCCGACAAGACCGTCTACGAGGAACTGCTGACCGTGTTCCGTCCGCTGATGGACGTCGAGCGGCAGCTTGAGGACGTCCACCGCAAGGTGGAACTGACCTCCGGCAAGGTGCCGGAATACCTCCATCTGCAGGACGAGTTGACCACCGCCTTTCAAAACGGCGGAGGGCTGACCTACGTCTCCCGCGCGCATTCGACGCTTGCGGGCCTCGGCTTTACCCCGGCGGAGGAACATCTTCCGGTCTCTGCCCTTTCGGGCGGGCAGCGCACAAAGCTTGCCCTCGGCAAACTCCTGCTGTCGGAACCGGAACTCATGCTTTTGGACGAGCCGACCAACCACCTCGACATTACCAGCACCGAATGGCTGGAAGACTTTCTCTCGAAGTACGCGGGGGCTTTGCTCGTCGTGTCCCACGACCGGTATTTTCTCGATAAGGTCACGTCCAAGACCATGGAACTGACCGCCTGCCGCCTGTATGCGGCGCCCGGCTCCTACTCGACCTACGTCAAGACCAAGGCTTTGCGGTACGAGACGGACAAGCGCGAGTACGAAAAAGGCATGCTCGAGATCAAACGCATCGAAAAGATGATCGAGCAGCAAAAGCAGTTCAATCAGGAGCGCAACTACGTCACCATCGCCTCCAAGGAAAAACAGATCGAGCGCATCCGCGCCACGCTCCCCGAACTCCCGCCGAAGGAAAAAGAAATGCGCCTGCGCTTCCCGCCGGTCCTGCGCTCCGGGGACGAGGTGCTGCACGTGGAGAATCTTTCGAAGGGCTACGACGGCAAGACCCTGTTTTCGGACGTGGAGTTCGATATGCGCCGCGGCGACCGGGTGTTCCTGCTCGGCCCCAACGGCTGCGGAAAGACCACGCTCTTAAATATCCTGCTCGGAAAAATCACGCCAGACGGCGGCTTCTGGCGCTTCGGGCAAAACGTCAGGGTCGGCTATTTTGAGCAGACCCAGCGCGAAATGATGCACGACAAAAGCGTGCTGTACGAGATCTACGACGCCTTTCCGTCCCTGACCGTCCCCGAGATCCGCTCGCTCCTCGCCGCCTTTTTGTTCCGGGGCGAGGACATCGAAAAAAATATGGCCACCCTTTCGGGCGGCGAACGCGCGCGCGTGGCGCTCTTAAAACTCATCCTCTCCGCGCCGAACCTTTTGGTGCTGGACGAGCCGACAAACCATTTGGACGTCACGTCGCGTGAGATCCTCGAGGAGGCGCTTTCCACCTTTGAGGGGACCATTTTGTGCGTCTCCCATGACCGGTACTTCGTCAACCGTCTCGCAACCAAGGTCCTGTCCTTCCGGGGCACGCGCGTGCAGGCCATTGAGGGCAATTACGACGATTACGCCGCCCTTTTGCAGACGGACAAGACCGCCGACAAAAAGCCCGCCGCCGAAAAAAAGCCCAACGCGTACGTCCAACGCAAGGAGGCCGAGCGCGCCGAACGGCTGCGCCGGTCCCGGCTTAAAAAAGTGGAGGAGCGGCTCGGCGCCATCGAGCAGGAAAAAAGCGAAATTGAAACCGCCCTCGCCCTGCCCGAGACCGCCGCAGATTACGAAAAGGTCCTGTATCTGACGCAGGAACTCTCCGCCCTCGACAAGGAGCGCGAGGCGCTGGAGGAGGAGTGGCTGACCCTCAGCGAGTAAAGCCGCGCATTGCGCGGCGGGCGCACGGACGCCCGGGCGCACGGGAACAACCGAAATACCGACCCGCAG
>CAMVBD010000172.1 GCA_947165615.1 uncultured Clostridia bacterium
CTTTTTCATCGTATTGAGCATCGGCGCGGCGGCAAAACCCGCAGCGCCTGCCACGGCAGCGCCTGCCGAACGGACTGCATTGCGGGCGGTATAGATGGATCTCTGGGCGACAGAAGACATCTCGCCGGTCTGCATCGACTGCATACCCGCTGTATCGGAGAGGATACCGCTGAGCAGGCTTCCCGCTTTCTTCGCCACGGAATACGCCGCGATCAGGATAACCGCTTTCCCGAAGTAGTTCAGCATGGCATTGCCTTGGATCAGCACAAGCGTCGGGTCGAAGATCACCGGGATAAAGATCAGCAGCAGGCGCATCACGATGATATTTCCGAACACGCCGAGCAGCTGGATGATAAACGCGGTCGTCCACTGCTTCGTCTTGGCGCCGCCGTCCAAAGGTCTCGAAGCGAGCACCGGCGGGGCGATGATGTACAGGAACAGAATATTGAACATCCTCGCTACGAGATTCAGCAGGATCACGAAGGTGTTGTACAGGATCGCGATGCCGAGGACAAAGGATACCAGGTAGTCGAACCGACTGTAATTAAGGCTGAAATCTCCGCTGATCACGTCGATGGACGACGTTGTTTCGGTGTCGTAAAGCGATTTTTCCCCCGTGTAGTAAGGGTAACGGAGCGCGTCGTCGAAGCTGGGCGCTTTGTTGAAATAATTGTTGTTCGCCGCGTCGAGCGTTCCGACGAGAAAGACGACCCGGTCCAGGGGGATGTCGTTGACGTTGCCCGTGTAGTACTGTTCGAACCGTTCGAGAGGCCGGAAGGACGCGTCGTTCTTCATGATCTCGAGCACGTGTTCCATGGCTGCCACAACGGTCTCGTAGTAAACGTCCGACTTGAGTTCATAGCGCAGATCTGCCGAATTCGCCACTTCCTGCAGCGCGGACTGCCAGGAATTCACGCCGGTGGTCTGATAGTTGTAATCAAATATGTGCTGTTGCTCAAGATAGACGAGATCGGGACGTATCGTATTGAAGCAGTCGTTTACGTTGTAGCGGCTGTTGTAGGACGGGTTCATCCCGTAATTCGCGATCGTGCTCAGCGCCCTGCCCATGGCGGAATACTGCTCGTCCGTGTATTCCATGACTTGCGGTCTGTCCAGACCCTCCGCCCTCGTAAACAGGTAGTTGATCTGGCGCAGCAGCACGTCCGTGCCGGTGATCGCCAGCGTAAGGATGAGGTTCATGCTGATGATCAGGACGAAGCTCTTGACCGTCTCCGTCACGATCTGGCCCGTGGACATAGGGTTCTTGTTGTTCAGGTCGAACATCTTGCGCGCAGCGGAAAAGATGGCAAACGCGAAGATGAGAACGATGCCGATCAGGGCCATGCCCCAGTAAATATTGTTCACGGCGGAGTTCTTCAGGAAGACGTCGAAGAGGAAGGTCTCCTCTCCTCGGTACGTCACCTTCGTCAGTCCCGAGAACACTTCAAAGAGCTGCGTCAGGCGGTTGATCGCCCAGCAGATCACTTTTAATATGACAAACAGCAATGTTGAGAAAGTCGATTCGAACATCCGTTTATGCTCCTCTCGAATCTGTTGTTATGCCTGTCAGCGAATTCTCAGCGCTTTGCGCTTGTAGACCGCATATCCGGCCACAGCCGCGAGAGCCGCGGCCACCAACAGGATGCAAAGCAAACCGTTGGAATCGAGATATGCCATGATCGTAAATTCGCGGGTCTCGCTGTTTCCCGCTTTATCTGTCGCCACGACGTGATATACGCCGGAGTTTCTCAGCCTGCCGGCTCCGTTGTCGACCTGCACGCTCAGAGGTTTGCCGTCGAGTTCGACGTAGAACGTGTCTTCCGGTTCGAGGCCGGAGAAATCGACCGCGCTGTGCACCTTTCCGTCGGGACCGACGCTGCCCGTCAGAACCAGTTTGGGCGGCGTGCGGTCTACCCGTGTGCCGAGGGTGTAGTCCATGCCCGTCGCCGTGCAGCTGTAATCGATGATATAGCTTCCTTCCTTTTCCATGTCCACGAAGTACCTGCTGTAATCCGTAAGGGATCCGTCGAGCGTGGCGTCGCGGACGACGAAGCCGTCCGGCATCCTGTAGCTGTGGACCACATTCGTCGCGGGGCCGACGATCGTAAACGCGCAGACCCTGGTGCCGGCATCTTCCGCGCCTGCGTGCACCACGTATTCGCCGGTCTGCGAGATTTCATCGGAACCATCCAGTTCATAGGGTTCGCCGTTCCGGTAAACATGAAGCTCTGCAGAACCCGAAACGCGCAGCGCAACAGGTTCGGTGAGGATCATGCCGTCAGCAGCGGAACAGAGCACCTCGTCCGTATCCTGCACCGGAAAGACGAACATGGCGCGCGATCTGTCGTACAGCATCGAAGACGTCACGGAGACAAGACCGTCCAAGGAAGGCGCATTGCCGCCGCCGTAGCCGGATTCGGAATCGATCACGCCGTCGTAATCGAAATCGCCTTTATACGCGTCCTCGTCGTCCGCAAAGACCGGGAACACGGCCGCCGCCAGCAGAGCCAGCGCGGCTGTTATAAGCAGAATGCGTTTTTTCATAAAGATGATCCTATGCCTCAATAAACCAGTGGGCTTGTGTATCCGGTGATCACGCCGGATCCTACGTCGTATGTGATATGGCCTTTTGTCTTCAGGCCATGGACCGTACTGATATCCGTTCCTTTGGGGCTGATCTTCTTATCCCTGAAAGTCTGGGCGCTTTGGGGTTCAATGACCCATCCGACCACGATGCTGCCCTCATTGTGGACGCTGCGGGCTTTCCCCTGAAGCGTCAAATTGGTAGCCATGATCAGACCGTAGTTGTACACGGTACTGTAATTGTTGTCGGCGCCGGACATTTTGAAGCCGCTCACACCTTCGCAGACCAGTTTGCCGCCGCTGTAAACGATGACGTCTCCGCCGTCGCAGATCACGTTTCCGTTTCCGGAATTGGTCGCCCAGGGCATCAGGAAGGCGTCCTCCCGGATGATCAGCGTGCCGCCCTTTTCGACCTTTATGGTGCCGTCGTTGAACAGCCCGCTTCCGACGGAAAGAATGCCGCCGTCCTTTATGGTGAGCGTTGAGCCCGCGGCAAGAGTCAGGTAGTTGTTTCCGCTGATGTTGACGATCTCATCATCCTCTATGACCTGACCGTCCGCAATGGTGTCGATCATGACCTCGTCGGCGTAATACATGAGGAAGCGGTCGGCGGTAGCCCAGGTGTTTTTGGCCAGATAGAATGCCGAACCCGGGAGACGTTGACCATCGTAGGAAACCTCAAGACCTCCTCTGTAAGCGAGATTGTAGCTGGTATACCACCCGCCTCCGCGGAACTGCTCGATCACCACGTCGCCTTCCGCCATGCCGCTGTCGTGGTCCTTCGTAACGAAGGCGAAGGGCACGGGGTTATTGCTCATGAAGCGGCCGCTGTCCGATTCACCCGTATCCGCCATATCCCCCGGGACCGGCCCGATATCCGTCATCTTGCCGTCAGGGCCGTCCCAGTCCGCCAGACGGATGTAATACATGGGCGCGGGGCTGTCATGATTGTTCTTGGCGTCGTATTTGGCAAAACGGGCCTCCGGGGTATTGTAGTAGTAGAGCGTATAATTTACGTCAGCCGTGAGGTCAAAGGACGGGATTACCCTCTCCAGATCGAATTCCTTTTCGGTATCATTGAGGTCTCTCCACAAATAGTAGTTATCGGTATTGTAATCGCTGCGCCGCAGAGTATTACCGCGCATGAAATAATAGCAGTGAAAGAACTTCTCGGGGACACGCTTAATGACAGCGATCCTGTGCCAATCGCCGTCCTCCGGCGGAAGCCCCTTGCGCCAGCGGATGTAGCGTCCCGGAGTTGCTTCCAGAGTCTTGTCGATAGCGCCAGTCTTCTGCGCATTCATAACGCACAGCGCCGCGATCAGCAGAACCAGCAGAAGGGCGAGCAGCTTTTGTATCTTTTTGTCTCTTCTTTTTTCGTTCATTTGCACTTCTCCCCTATCTGTGCTGAGGTTCCGCGGCTATATGCTCCGCCTGCGGCTGCGGGCTCTTTTCCGTCACGGGCTTGCCGGCTGTACGCGCGAGATGGGCCATGTTGACCATCTCGACCAACTGGAATCCGTTGCCTTGCTTGGAGCGGTAAATGGCTTCGCTGAGCGCCATACCCTTTTCAAGCAGGGCTTTTCCGTCGAATCATCCATGATGTCCTGGAATTCCGGGGCGGCGCTGCGCAGCGCATGCGAGACCTGCCCGACCAGTTCGCGGTCGAGCGCTTCGCGGGTCGCGGGCCCCCGGTCCGGTCCGGGTGGTTCCACGCGCTCATACATCATCTGGTAATTGACCGCGTAGATATTGGCGAGCAGTTCTTTGACTGCGTCTTTTGCGCCGGGCACGCCGAGGTCGGTGAACTGGTCCAGCTTGCTGCGCTGGATGTTCAGATATTCCCCGCAAGTCAGTTTTTCCTGCGTCCGGTCGTTTGTATCCATGATCTGATCCTCCGAAAAAGGGTGAGATGATTATTCTTCAGCAGCATTCAGTTGTTTGCCGTCTAGGCTTCTTCCAGGTCTTCGAGATCCCCGAGCAC